>JAQFVO010001222.1 GCA_027942505.1 Endozoicomonas sp.
TGTGGCAAGAGTGCTGAGTATAAAAGTGTTATTCCACTTCTTATTGCGTTCCCACCAGTTATAATGCTTGAAACAGGGAGATTCGGCACCTTCACGTCGTAATGAGTCGTTCTCCGGCCTGAAGGTGTGCATGTTGATAATGTATGCGTTCCGGATATCCCGCCAGGATGACGATGGATCAGTTGCAGTCAGCTGATTCTGGTGTTCATCATTTTTATCGTCAGCCATTTTTGACTGGTTTGGGGTTAAGCGGGAAAGTGAGGAAAAGTGTTCTTTTCCCGGGGCAAAGGAGTGGTCATTAATCACTGCATGGTCAGGAACTATGGTTTCATCTTCTACTCTGAACGTTGACATGTTAATCAGTTCGGGTAACTCTCTGGTACTTCTGCCATGAAACAGCGCATCTTTTGAGCTTCGTGCTTTTTGGGCTCGACTGTAGTCAGGTTGGCCGGTGTTTATTTCATTTGCTGACTCAGATCTGCTGATCGGTGTACTCATAATAACCCCCCCGGGGTAACGGATAAATCGCTGAACATGATAGAGGCATGCTAATTGAAGTTACTTGTTGATGTCTGTTTTTCAGTTAATCTGATTTTTTTTCAGTTAGCAAGTCTAGCCAAAAAAGCCGTGAATTAAATACAAAGTCAGGCAGGAAACAAGGTGCTCTTTTTAGCTGCAATATTATGGATGTACCATTTTTCCCTCACCACTGTTTCCAGAACTTTTTGCTTTCCTTAAGGTCAGATTGTTTTTATCACTTAATGGTCAGTAGTTCACCATGTTGACAATGCCCGATTGCGTTTCAGGGTCACCAGCCGCGGCAGCGGGTCTGAAAGCCACCTCCACGTCCGAACAGTCACCGGCACAATCTTTGGGTAGGTCTGTTCAACAGACTGAGCCAGCTTGCCTTTTAAACAACGTGCCGGTGGCTTCAGTTGTCCCGGCAACAGAGCGTCGTGTTGTCCGGGGGCAGGTTAGTGATTTGCAACAGCAGAGCCTGCAGCTGGTAGCCAGACTGGAAGAGCGTCAACTCCTTTTGCCCAGAGAGAGCGCAGCACTGCGTGAGGCGGTCCTCAATAACGAAACAGTTATTGATCCGCAAGAGTGCCGTTTCGCCAAATCCATTGATGCATTGCGACTGTTCGCTGCGTTTTTGGGAATTATGGAGAAGTCTCCAGCGTTGAAGCGCACGCTCGGGGCGATGATCAAAGATACGCCTGTCAGCCAATCCTCATTAGAAAACACCGTCGCTCAGGGAATGTTTGGTGGTTCGACAGAAGAAATGAAAAAAGCCCTGGAAGATCTGAAGTCGATTCTGGCAAGATTTGTTCAACTCAATTCGGACTGCTCTCAGAAAGTCCCTATTGCCCATAACGTTCGCGAGGAAATTCTGGGCATGCTCGACCAATGCTGGGAGAAATATAATTTAGCCATTGGCAACCAGGCTTTTTATCCCTTTGCCAAACCAGATGCAGAGTGCAGCGTCGTTAAATACTGGGAACACTTGACCTCCATGATTGATTTGCTGGAACAGGTTTCTGGTTACACTGACTTGCACGAACGCATCGATAAACTTGACGTCAGCAAAGTAATAACCCCAACGACTGAATTTATGGCGTTGTTGCATTTCCTCGGTTGCTTGCGCATTCCCGAGGTTCCCTCTCTGGATGCCATGGATATCGACCGGTTGTTTTCTGTCGATAAGATTTTTGGCCATGCCTATTATCAGGCAAAAATATTCAGGTCCTCCTGTGAATGGGTGGAAGAGAGAATATTCCCTCCATTGAAATTAGCCGATGGAGGATTCTTGCTTAATCAATTGTGGGTAAATTACCTCAATGCCTGTCATATTGAGCTGGAGTTCTTTCCATTTCACGACCACATCAAGAAGCTGGCTTCCCCCTGGATTGATAAAACAATGGCTCGGAAGCTGGACCGCATGATTGGCCATCTTGAGCGTAATGATGACTCTAATACTAAGTTCGTCGCTTATTATCCTGCCAGGATGATAACAGAAACCGGCGTCTCCCTGAGACGAGATATTCTGATGCTCTACGGTACAATCTTAAAACTCAACCGGCCGGGAGAAGAGTTTGGTTCAAAACATTTCGCCTATGCAGACAAGGCTGTGAACGGGTGCCAGGCAGAAATGGTAACCATGGAGGATATGGACTGGCTGATGTCTCTGGTGCAACGCGGAGGCCTTGCCTATGATTGGCTCGATAGTAGAAGGGGGGATAGAAAGTTACAATGTCCCGAGTGTGGGTTTTACGGTGTGTTGAATGAGCATGAAGATCCACTCGATTTCTTTGATGATGATTATATGGATAGCAGTTCAGGGCAACCCAGGACTCCTCTTGTTGACTCACCTGATGTAAGAAGTATCCAGCATATGCACCGTGACCTGATGAGAATATTGTGGTTTCACCAACAAAAGAAGCCGGACTGCAGTATTGCCCGCGCTGTTGATGTTCAGAAAATCTGGAATGAAAAGTACAAAGGCAGTTGCCTGATGCCGGCGCACGAGTGGTTGCAGCATAATACCCTCACGCCATAAATTAACAGCGGTGCGGCAAAAAAGCCTTGAACCACAAAGGAAAAGAAAAGCTCTTCTTTGTGGTTCAAGGTTTTTCTGTTTTTTAGCCAAAATCGTCTTAAACCCTCGACTGCGCGGCCCCGCCCGGCCCAATCAGGCTGTCTCTTAGTCACAAATAGTGGAACAGGGATGTGAACCCGGCCAGATGGGGGGCGCGCGCACTCCCTGTACAGGATGACAGTGGTGAAAGAGCCCCCCTCTCCCCGCCATTCCGTTAGTGGACTGCGCAAGAAGGGATTTAAGACTTGTGA
>JAQFVO010000611.1 GCA_027942505.1 Endozoicomonas sp.
GAATTGAGATGGAGATGTTTAGTCCATAGCGTATTTAGGCAAAAAAACAATCGAACAAGCAAAACTATCTTATGGAATGTAAAAACTATGACCGAATTATTATGAGAAAAAAGTAGAGAGGTATATTTCTTACAGACCGATGACACACAAATATTATTGAGACAACTGAACCAAAATTAGGCAAAGTTGCAATTTTGTGTTAAAAACTTACCAAGTTCTCATCCTGTTTTAGCACGATAAAACTGAAACCATGCGACACTGACTCTAATCAAACCCTGCGTATTACTAACAAGGCTCGTGAAGGCTATCGCCGCTGCGGTGTCACTTTTGCCAGGGGCGTTAACGAGATGTCTTCAGCAGCGTTTAACAAAGATCAGCTGGCAACGCTCAACGCTGATCCACACCTTACGGTTGAACCAGTTAAAGCAGCACCGGCGCAAGGGTCGGTGGCTGATGGTGATATGGACGGCACAGTAAAGCCCAGGGCTAACAAGTCCAAAGAGAAGAAGCGATGACCGCTTATGCCACCAAAACCCAGATGGTCGAACGGTTCGGTGAGCAGGAACTGATTGAGCTTACCGACCGCGATGGCAGCACCGGCGCCATTGTCGATGAGGTGCTCGATGCCGCCCTGGCCGATGCCGCTGCGGATATCGACGGTTACCTGGGTGGTCGTTACCCCCTGCCACTGGCGGTGGTGCCCAGGGTACTTAACCGCCACGCCTGCGACCTGGCCCGTTATTACCTGTACGACAACCGTCTGGAAGATAGCCACCCGGCAGCCCGCCGCTATAACGCCTCTATCCGGTTGCTGGAGCAGGTGAGCAAGGGCATTGTCCAGCTGGGGCTGGATGCCCAGGGCGAGGAACTGGAGACCCACGACCAAGCCGAGATGCAGAGCCAGCCGTCGGTGTTCTCCAGGGAACAGAGCAAGGGGTTCATTTAAATGGATGCGGCCAGCGCAGTGATCCAGAGATTACAAGAAGGGCAACCCCCCTGGCGCGATGTGAAAGGTCTGCTGGCCCTGTCCGATCTGGCCAACCAGCCCATGAACCGCACCCCGGCGCTGTTTGTTTTGAATATTGATGAACGGGCCTCGGCGGATATACGCGGCTCTGGCCCGGTACTGCAAACAATCAGCCTGACGGTAGGTGTCGTTTGCATTGAACGGATCGGCAACCGGGGCGCGGCTGATCTGATGCCTTTGCGTAAAGAAGTTCGTCGTCGTTTGTTTGGCTGGAGTCCCGAGGGGTTTGAAGCACTGGCGCTGGCCGGCGGGCAGCTGCTGAACGTCACCAGTGGTCAGGTGGCCTGGATCGACAAATTCACTACCGAGTATACGGAGGACGCCAACTCCCCATGATGCCGCGTAAATTCGCTGGGATTCAAGGTTTGGCTGCCAAAAAATGACTAACGCTGGAGGAAAAACAGGATGGCGCGTAAATTCGCTAAAAAGGTTCTGGCCTTTGCGCCGGAAACCACCTACGGCAGCGACGCCATCAGCGGCGGCACTCCGTCTTATGTGTTGGGCCGTGAGGTCACCATCACGCCCATGGCCGGGGAGAACACCTCCCTGGAATACGACGATGGCAAACTGGGCAACAGCCCGGAAATTGCCACCGAGATCTATGTCACGCTGGAGTTTGGTTGTGACCTGAGCGGCTCCGGCACGGCCAACACGCCAGCGCCCTGGGCCGAGCTGGCCGAGGCGTGTCTGCGTACGGCCACCGTTGACACTACGCCGGCACAGGTCACCTATGCCCTGGACGATGATAATACCGCTTCCAATACCTTCTACTTCTATATAGACGGGGTACTTCATGCCCTGGTGGGTGCCCGTGGTTCCGTGAGCCTGAGCGCGGTGGCGAAGCAGTTTCCCACCATGAAGTTCACCTTTACCGGACTGTTTGTGAAGCCCAAGGCCCAAGGCAACCCGGCAGCCAGTTTTGCCGCCTGGAAGACGCCGCTCAAGGTGGGTGTAGAGAACACCAGCTGCACCCTGGATGGGGCCAACGTCAAGCTGATATCGCTGGAGTACGACCAGGGCAACCAGGTTGCCCATGAGGAGTACGTGGGGCATGAGGAGGTGATGATCACGGATTATCAGCCCTCGGGCACTATTGTCCTGGAGGCTGGCAGTCTGTCCGGGTTTGATCCGTTTACCGTGGCGCAGTCGGGTGAAGCGGTGGCGTTCAGCCTGACCCACGGTGTTACCGGTAACAAGGTGCAGTGGAAGACTGACCAGTTGCAGCTGGGCAGGCCGACCTATGCCGAGCAGAACGGGACGCTGACCTACTCCATACCGATCCGGCCGGTGGGTAATGGTGACCAGCTGATTACCAGTTAAAAGACCGCTGCCCGCTGCCCGCTGCCCGCTGTCACTGCGTACCCACCGCCCCCTCCCTGTCATCCCGTACAGGGATTGTACTCCCTGTCATCCCGTACAGGGATTGTACGGGACCCACAACGCAGGGAGAGCATACCAGTCGCGCTCCCGACGCTTTGTGGCATACACCCCGTCCCTGGGGATAAGCCGGATGGTTGGCTGTCCTGCCGGATGGGTTGCGTACAGTCCATGTACGCAATGACAAGGGGGGGCACCCTGTACGGGATGACAAGGGGGCACCCTGTACGGGATGACAGGGGGGGGAGCGGGTAGTGTTTATAACTTCCAAGGAAAACGACCATGTTCAAATTTGTTAAAACCCGGATCATCAAAGACTGGCCAGCTGATATTAAAGTCGCCCATGACGGCGGCACATCGACCAGCCATGCCATCACCCTGGATCTCAACATTCTGCCCAGCACCGAATACCGTGAGCTGGCCGCCCAGGGCGATAAGGTCGTCTGTAAAAACATCCTCAAAGGCTGGGGCGGTATTCACGACGAAGCGGGCAACCCGCTGCCATTCAACGACGACAACCGCGACGCCCTGGCCGAACTGCCATCATTCACCCAGACCGTGGTGCGTGCCTACATGCAGGCATCCTCCGGTGAGGCCAGCAGAAAAAACTGATGGACGCGGTTGGCCATATGCTGGCCGCGCAATCCCTAACCCCCAGGGATCAGGCAGAACTCGATGAGGATCTGGCCGCCTGGGGCATCAAGCCAACACCGGCCAACGAGCCGGATATCTTCGAGGTCTGGCACGAGCACAAACAGGCGTTGCTCTGGTGGTGCCAGGGAGGGGGGCAGCTGAAGTTTAACGGGCCGGTCTGCACCGGGCTGGATGTGCTGGCCCTGCAAGCCGACGCCAGCCTCAGTGGCCGGACAATCGCCCCCGACGACTATCAGCGGATGCAGTTAATCGCCCGGCAAGTCGCGGCCCACCTTAATAGCAGGACGCACTGATGCAAAACCTGAACCTGGTATTACGACTGCGAGCCGACGGGAAAGGGTTTGTCGGTGAGATGCGCCAGTCTGGCGAGGCGGTGAAAAAGCTGGGCAGCACCGGCCAGACCACCGCTGCCCAGCTCAAGGGCACCGAGCAGCAGATGCGCTCGGTGAACAATCAGACCGCTGCCCTGAAGGGTCAGGTGCTGGCTCTGGCTGGCGGTTTCTCGGCGCTGGCCACGGCCCGCAATATCACCCAGACGCTGGCCCGTTACCAGGATATGCGTACGCAGATCACGGCCCTGGTCGGTGGTCAGCAGCAGTGGATCGAGACCGAGCAGTACCTGATCAGCACCGCCACTGAACATAACAAGGTGCTGACCGATATGGCGGGCAACTACGCCCGGCTGGCCAGCTTGCAGGAAGCGGGGCTGGTTAACCAGGAAGAGCTGCGCCAGATCTTCGAGGGCATGAGTAACGCCCAGAGCCAGGCGGGGGCATCTTCTACCCAGTTGGGGCAGGCGATGTATGGTCTGTCTCAGGCGCTGGCTTCACCCATTGTCCGGGCTGAAGAACTGAACCAGGTTACCGAACCCCTGCCTGGCTTGCTGAACAAGATGGATAAGGCGGCGGGTCTTTCGGCCGGTGGTTTTCGCCGGATGATGCTGGCCGGGCAAGTCTCCAGTGATTTCTTTAAAACCACGCTGATCAAGGCCCTGGCCGACTACGACGGCGCCGCGGCGCGACTGTCCAGCAATATCAACGCCCAGTTCGCCCAGATGGAAAACGCCTGGCAGCAGGCGGTGGTGGCCTTTGAGTCGCCGGTCAGTGACTCCCTGAGTCCGGTGCTGGGCGGTATCTCCAAGGCCCTGACCTTGCTGGCCGAGAATGCCGACACGGTGGGGACTCTGATCGGCGTGACCTTTGCCGCCTCCCTGGGAAGGGGAGCCGCCGCCGTGGTGGCCCTGACCACGGCCAAGGTGCAGGCTATTGCGGCCGACCGTGCCAAGATGGCCGCCATTATTGCCGAAGCCCAGGCACAAGAGCGTCTGGCGTTATCCATGAAGGCCACCGCCCTGGGTGCTGTTCAGTCTCAGGCCGCCGAAGCGCGACTAACGGCAGCACGGCTGACCCTGGCCAACGCCACCAATACCGCCACTATTGCCTCCCGTGCCTTTGGTTCCGCCATGGCGCTGATGGGTGGGCCTGCTGGCATTGTGATGACGGCGGCCGGTGCCCTGGCCTATTTCGCCATGCAGGCCGACAGCGCCAGCGTCGATACTCGCGGGCTGAAAAATGAGGTGGATGGCCTGCTGGGGCGCATGGACAAGCTGGAGGAGTCCCGGCTAAGCAGTGCCATCGAAAAGCAAAAAGCCCATGTGGCCCAGTTGCGCGGCGAGTACAACAAGCTGGCCTTTGCGCCACTGCCCGGCCAGACCCTGTGGCAGCAGGTCACCGAGTCCAATGGTGAGATGCGGGCGCGGCAGAAGGAAGAAGCCAGGGAGACCGCTGCCCTGGTCAGTGCCATTAATAAAGAACTGATCCCCGCTGAACAGGATTTGGCTGCCCTGGAACAACGGCTGGCGGATCTGCGCTCTGGCAAGGCGGCGCCCACCACTCCTGAAGTTGGCAGAACTGAACTGCCGTCCCCTGATACCACCGGCCAGCAAGATGCCGCCCAACGCCTGCTCGATAGCCTGAAAAAACAGACCTCCCTCTACGGTGAGACCAGCGAAGCGGCCAAGGTGCTTTACGAGATCGAAAACGGCGGATTAAAGGGGGTTAATGAACAGCTGCACCCGCAACTGATCGCCGAAGCCGAAAAGCTTGATCTGCTCAACGCCCAGACCGACGCCCTGCAACGCCAGCAGGAAGCCCAGCAGCAACTGGACAACCTGCGTCGCCAGGCGGCGCTGGGTGACGACCCCAGCCAGGTGGCGCAGGTGCGTTACGAGATTGATCACGGTGATCTGCAAGGGGTGGACGCCGGGATGCAGCAGGCGCTGTTGGCCGCCGCCGCGCAGCTGGACCAGCGCAAAGCCGACCAGAAGGCCGTGGCCTTTGAGCAGGAAGTGGCCACCCTGGCGCAGCAAAACGAGGTACTGCGGGCCATGCAGATGGGTGAGTTTGAGGCCCAGCGGGTGCAGGCGGCGCAGGCTCACGCCGAGCGACTGGAGACCCTGACGGTGCAGTTCGAGGAGCTGCGCGAGCTGTACGCCGACGACCAGGAGAAGCAGCGGGAGTTGGAAGACCAGTACTTGCAAGGCCGGGAGTCTCTGCACGCCAACCAGCAGGCCAAGATGATTGAGATTGACAAGGCCGAAGAGGGCAAGCGCCAGCAGCTGCAAACCCAGCAGTTGCAGAACTACGGCAACCTGTTTGGTGGTATGGCCGATATTGCCGGCGCGTTTGCCGGGGAGCAGTCCGGCGTGTACCAGGGGCTGTTTGCGGTGAGCAAGGCGTTCTCTATTGCCGAGTCGATCATGGCGATCCAGACCGGTATTGCCAAGGCCTGGGAGCTGGGCTGGCCGGCCGGTATCGGTGCCGCTGCCACGGTGATCTCCCAGACGGCGGGGGTTATCAGCACCATTCAGGGCACCACCTTCCAGGGCCAGGCCCATGACGGTATCGGCCGGGTTCCGGCCAGCAACGAGGGCACCTGGCTGCTCAAGCAGGACGAGATGGTGCTGAACCCGACACAGGCAGACTCTTTCCGCTGGATGGTCAGCATCATGGAGCAGATGGCCAGCGGTGTGAAAGGAGCCTCTGCTGGCGCTGGGCCGGCGGCCACTTCCGTGGTGATTCGCTTTGAGGGCTTGCCCGACGGGTACAGCGCCACACAGGAGCTGAGCGCCACCGACACGCTGCTGGCCCTGATCAAGGCGGGGGACAAAAAAGCTGAGGACAACGCCTATAACCGCGTAGCCAAAGACTTGAGAAGCAAATCCGGAGCCGTGGGTAAAGCAAAATGAATAATATCTGGCCCGCTGATATTCCGTTTAAGCAGTGCGACTTTGAACTGGAACGCAGCATTAAAAGTTTTGACAGTGTGTTTAACAGCTCCAGCCAGCAGGCCAGCTACGGCGGTGAGTTCTGGCAGGCCAGTATCAGCCTGGCCAACTTGACCCGTGCCCAGGCCGGGCGGGTGATGGGGCTGATTGCCGAGTATGGCCGCACCGGCATCATGCTGCCCGATGCGCCCCACGCTGAACCGGTGGGTGTGACCGGCGGGGAACCCAAGGTAACCGGCACTAACCAGGGCTACCAGCTCACTATCAACGGCTGTACGCCCGATGTGCCGCGCTGGTTGCAAGCGGGTGACCTGATCCAGGTAAACGAGTTTTTCTACATGCTCACTGCCGATGCCGACAGCGACTCATCGGGTGCGGCCACACTGGCCATTATTCCCGCGCTGAGAACGGTGCCAACCCCCGGCACACCGATTATTACTCAAGGCTGCGCCTGCCTGATGCGGGTTGACCCCAAAACCACCCTGGGCCGACGGATCAGTGCGCGCAAGCGTTACCTGGCCGATCTGGACCTGGATTTTGTCGAGGCTATTGGATGAGACCACTACCGGCCGAGCTGATTGAACACTACCAGCTGGACGCCCCGAACCTGATTTACCTGGTCAAGCTGGAGTGGCCTTCGGGCACTGTGCGTGCCCATACCGGCATTGGCGACCTGATGATGGCCGGGGAAACCTGGACCGGCGTTGGCAACCTGGGGGGGATCAGCGATGTGACCGATGACTATGAGCTGGGCCGCTCCGAGATCACCGTGGAGCTGTCGGGGTTTGACCGGGATCTGTTGCGGGAGAGTTTTCGTCGTGATGCTGTGGGACGTACCGGGATTGTTTACGCAGCGGTGCGTGATGCCCAGGGCGTGCCCATTGAGGCCAGCCTGACGCCGTTGTTTGCCGGTTACATGGCCGATATTCCGGTCACCCTGGGGGATGCCAACAAGATCAGTGTCACCCTGGCCACCGATACCGCCGAGCCGTCGCGCAAGACGCCGGGGCGTTATACCGATGAGAGCCACCGCAGGCTGTACCCTGGTGATCACTTTTACCGGTGGTCTGCCAAGACCTCAGACCGGCCAACCTATTGGGGGAACAAGCGTGATGCCATCGAATACAAGTGACCTGGCCCTGTCATCAACCCCCACCCTGTCATCTCGTACAGGTCCCACCCTGTCATCCCGTACAGGGAATGTACGGGACCCACAACGCAAGGACAGCAAGCCCGATGGTTGGCTCTCCCTGCCGGA
>JAQFVO010001257.1 GCA_027942505.1 Endozoicomonas sp.
ATTCAGGAGTGATATTGTAGAGAGAAATTTGATGCTAATCACTGTTGGATTCAAAGGGTTAAAACAGCAAACAAAGAGCTTCAGCCATAACCGTACCGAGCCAGGCCCGGCATTCCAGGGCCACTACCAGGGCCGCTGTCACACCATCAGTGATCTGAAAACCTGTCTGTTCAGGAAGCTGGACCGCTACGGCGTTGTTCGTGACCTGCACCTGACCAATGCCACCATTGATAGCGATACCAGCCGTCTGGGAGCCGTTGCCTGCGAAATGGCCCCCTTCGCCTCAGTGCATGATATGCATCTTGAGCACATCAAGATCACCAACCGGGGGTTGAGCACCCCACGGGAGACTGCGGCGACCGGTATCGTCGTCGGTCACCAGCATCGGGCGGCCTTGATATCAGGCATAAAAATACACGACAGTTCCGTAAATACCAGCAAGTATGACTCCCCAGGTGGCATTGTTGGCGGTGTGATCGATGGCCTCGCGCGGGATATAAACGTCACAGATAGTCAGGTTGCTACTCTGGACAGATGGTCTTACGGCGGTATTGGTGCCGGCCTGTTGCGTGGTGAGCTTGATGGCTTGACGGTAGTCCAAGGTGAGGTTCGCACTGACGGCCACCTTGCCGATGCCGGGGTTGGTGCAGGAAGCATAAGTGGTGGTCGGTTAACAGGCTTCGCCGCCGCACATTCTCGGGCCAGAACTCATGGGCAACTATCTCATGCCGGCGTAGGCGCAGGTACAGCGGTTGGCGCCCTTGAACAGTTGACCATTGTCAACTGTAACAGCGAGGCTGAGGGAGAGAGTTCTTATGCCGGCATTGGTGCAGGGCAGATCGGTATCGAAGCACCCGGCAAAGAAGGCCGCCTGAAGGACATGATCAGCGTCAATAACCGGGTCATCACCAAGGGCCGTGACGGTTCCGCCGGTATTGGTGCCGGGCAGCTGATCGGTGAAGCAGACAACATTGTGGTGGTCAGAAGTTCCGTCAAGACTGAGGCTGAGGTCTCCCCAACAGCGATCGGGGCCGGCACTAACCATGGGCAAATGGACCGGTTGACCTCTGTAAACAGCAACGTTACTGCGGTTGCGGGTAGCGCCGCCGGTCTGGAGGCGGCGACAGGCAGTGGCGGCAGCGCCAATGGGACAAGATCATTAAACACCCGGGTCAATGGCGGGCTGCTTCCCCCAGTAGGCTCACAGGATATGGAGCCATTTTGCACCGGCGCTGACTTACGTTTTCTCACTCCCAACTGCCAGGTTATCCCGTCACCTCTGCCCCCGGAGAGCTGGCACTGCTCCTCCCCACCTCTGGACCCGGCCAACGGGTCGGTCTGGCAGGCCGTTGAAGTAAACGACATTTCAACACTGAATAGCATCGGTCTGAATGATCGTTTTCCGTCCAGTGCCCACTATGTCCAGACCACCGATCTTGATGGTTTTGGGTTCAATGGTAGTGGGTCACTGGTATTCAACGGCCATTACGACGGTCGCAATTACAGCATTGAAGGGCTGGCGACCTGCCTGTTCACACACCTGCAAGGTACCGTCAAAAACCTGCGCCTGACCAACGCCAACATCAGTGGCGATGGGCAGCCTACGGCAGTGGTTGCCTGCACTATGAGTGATGCCGGTGCGATTGAGCATGTCCACTTGAGCGATTGCCGCGTCACCAACCGGGGTTCCGCTCCAGCCGGCGTCATCATTGGCGAGCGGATCGGTCGGTTCAACCGGGTTGACGAGGCAGTTGTGCACAATTCAACGCTGGAGACGACCGGACCCGATGCCCCGGCCGGTACGGTTGCCGGGAAGTGCCAGGGCAACACAAAGGAGGTCGATATTATCAAGAGCCAGGTAGTGACCCATGACAACGGCACTCATGCAGGCATTGGTTGTGGTGTCATGAGTAACCTTTTGGAGCAGATTGTCTCTGCCTGCTCACAGGTAAAAACTTACGGGAACAACGCTCTTGCGGGCATCGGGGCGGGGGTGATCAACAACGGCCGGCTTGGTCCGCTGTTGTCTGTTGAAAGTTCAGCCAGCACCGGGGGTGTCAGAGCACCTGCCGGGATTGGAGCGGGATCCGCACGATCAAGCTGGCTGGAAAACATTAGTGCTGTCAGCAGTATGGTTACCACCGAAGGGGCAAATTCCAGCGCCGGTGTTACCGCTGGCTTTCTTGACGAGCGCGGCCGTGCCGTCAATATCACCGCAGTGGACTGCCAGGTGGTCACTGTGGGGGAAGGAGCTGTCGCGGCGGTCTGTAGCGGTGACAAAGCGCCACTGTCTTTTGAGACAGGTTGCACATCGGTGAGTAGCTCAGCACGAGCCAAAGGTAATTACAGCCGTGCTGAGCTTACTGACAGAGGGCAAGGGCTAACAATCGATAGCAAGGCGCTCAACACCCGATTGAACGGTCGATTATTCGACACTGGCGATGTTGGTAACCTCAGTACACTATGCAGTACGGCTGATTCGCGCTTTATCAAGCCCGATTGCCAGGTCAAGCTGGCGCAGTACTGCGAGATGTTGCAGAACCATTACTTACCCCCGCTGGCACCGGCCACCCCACTGGCTGCTACTGGCCTGGGTACAAGTGCCATTGCCGGGATTGTTGCCGGTGGGGTCATCGTGTTGCTTGGGGCGGGCTACTGTTACTACCGCCAACGCAGTACTGGTGGGGAAGGACAAGAAAGAGGGGCGGGCCCTGCATAAGTCAGAAGACCTGACACTCCCCGCCTTATCGGGCCGGGCTGCGCAGGCGAGGATTCTTGATCGTGGAAAAAACGCGGAAAAGGAAACCCATTTTCCCAATCGAAAAATTTATGGTTATCCTATTCTTCGTAAACGACAAGTGTTATGCAAAATAAAAAACTTGCCCTGATTTTACCTTCTCCCGCTAAAAGTTAATCAATTAACTACAAATATCCCTGAATAGCCAAAAATAAAAGAGACGTGTTTTCTCTACTAAGAAATTTATGGGTATCGCGCTCTGTATTTCCCCAGCAAATCCACTTCTTCTAATTTACGACAATAGGCGCTCTATTGGTCAGATGATTTGAGTGCACACCTGTTTCAGTCATTTGCCCCCAAATGAAAGCTAGTTTTGATATCAAGTTGCTGGTTTTTTACTTACATGCTCGACAGCTGTTTTGTTTTTAAATATCGGGAAGGTAAAGATCATTTCCCGACTGGACATATCCGCATTTTTGTTGTTGATTTCATCTGTTTTTTTTCTGTTCAAATTAGATCCATTGTTCTATCACAATAAATTGAAAGGTTAATCGGATTATGCATATTCAGCCTGATATTAAACCGTCCGTCGTCAATAACAACACGTCGCAATTCACAGCCGACATTGAAATTCCAGGTGATCATGCGCATA
>JAQFVO010001268.1 GCA_027942505.1 Endozoicomonas sp.
CCTGTTTCTCCTGAAACAATGCCACCTGTTTCTCCTGAAACAATGCCACCTGTTTCTCCTGAAACAATGCCACCTGCTTCTCCTGAAACAATGCCACCTGCTTCTCCTGAAACAATGCCACCTGCTTCTCCTGAAATAGTGCCACCTGCTTCTCCTGAAACAATGCCGCCTGTTTCTCCTGAAACAATGCCACCTGTTTCTGATGCCAGTCATGAAGTGCCTCTATCCCATCGGGAGCTCGAGCTTTACAACCGAGCAAATAGGCGCCTGCCTGAATTCACAGGAGCTGAATTGCAATACGTATGCTGTGGTGATGTTCAGTCAGTTTTAGGCAGTATCCTTATCATTTTTTTGAGATTAAAAAAAATAAATTATTCCGAACGCGCAAATGAACACAAGTTTCTTGATAATATATATAGTCTTGCCAGGCAAAAGATTCTCAATGATGAAAATTTGTTGAATTTGGTAACTACCTTCAAGGTCAGAGGGTTGGATGTTGAAAGCTGGCAAAGTAAGTGCCTGGTTGAAAAGGTCAGTTCACTCGAGGCTATCAGTAGTAAAAATATCAAGTTAGCTAAGGATCGTTTGGATAAGGTTGACTATTTCCACACAAACTTTGAGAAAATTGTGTTGCCTCTTCATCTCCATTACACTGTCGCTCTCAACTCCAAATATCAAAAAAATAGCACTCAACCGGCCACTGAGCAGGAAATACGGGGTTTACAAAAAGGGGTTGAGGGAATTGAGGCTGTGCTAACCAAATTTACCGAGGGGCAAATCGGAGATCAAATTGCACAGGATGCCTTACTTCAGTCGTTGCTATCCGGTATCAAAGAAAAGCTTGAAGGTCTCGTTCGGCTACTGCAAATACGTTAACACCTTCGGCTCATGCTACGCACTACGGTTATCCCCTCCGTTGAGGCTGTCGCAAAAAGCAAAAAGCGTTGAACCACAAAGACACCAAGGCACAAAGGAAGCCTTTTTGTCTGCCGGGCGTATAGGCCCGGAAAAAACTTTGTGCCTCCGTGTCTTTGTGGTTCAAGGCTTTTATGCTTTTTGTGACACTTCAGGAGAGGCGTTATGGTGAAACCGGCAATCATGGACTCGGCCTGTCGCAACTCTATAGTCATTGCTCCTGACTTGCCAAATCACTGCTTTGAATAAGAAACTATGCAGCTTTGACCAGCAACTTACAGCTTTTAATGACCTCACACACGCACAACGCAAGGGCCAATACGGACGATTACCTGGCGATCTTTTTGCACGACATACCGTTGATGGATGTCCGGGCCCCGGTAGAATATGCCAGAGGCAGTTTTCCCACGGCGATAAATGCGCCCATTCTTGATGATCAGCAGCGGGAGCTGATCGGTACCAGCTATAAGCAGGAAGGGACGGACGCTGCCGTTGCGCTTGGTTATCAACTGGCAACCGATGACCTCAAGGCACAGCGACTGGCCACCTGGCAACAGTTCACGGACAGACATCCCCGGGGCTTTCTGTTCTGTTTTCGCGGCGGTCAGCGTTCGCACATCACCCAACAGTGGCTCTACGACGCGGGCTGTTCATACCCGCTGGTCAAAGGTGGCTACAAGGCGCTGCGACGCTTTTTGCTTGACGAGCTGGAGCGGGCCATTGAGGAGGTGCCGATGCTGATTCTGAGTGGTAGAACCGGCACTGGCAAAACACAACTCATTAAACAACTGCCGTACAGTATTGACCTGGAAGGGTTGGCCAATCACCGGGGATCAAGCTTCGGCCGACGCTGCAGCGAGCAGCCGGGGCAGATTGACTTTGAAAATCGCCTGGCCATCGCCATGCTCCGCCACCGTCATCAGCATCCGGGCATACCCGTGTTGCTGGAAGACGAAAGCAAGCTGATTGGCCGTTGCAGTCTGCCCCAGAGTATGCGGGATAAAATGCAACAGTCGTCTTTAATTTTGCTGGAGGAGAGCATGGATGAGCGTATTGCAGTGGGCCTGAAAGAGTACGTTACCGACAATCTGGCTGAGTTTGTCGCGACCTACGGTGAACAGGACGGTTTTGTCCAGTTTACCCAGGGGCTCTCTGGCAGCCTTTACCGTATTCGTCGTCGCCTTGGCGGCGAACGTTATCAGCAACTGACCAATATTTTGGCAGCGGCGGTAGAGCAGCACCGCAACACCGGGAATATAGACATCTATGGTCAGCTAATTGGTGAGCTGCTTGGCACCTACTACGATCCAATGTATGACTACCAACTCAAGCAAAAAGTAGGCAAAATTATTTTTCGCGGCAACCGTCAGGCTATTGCCCAACAATACAATACATTGCTGAGTAGCTGGGGCTAGGCTGCTTTAGGAGAGCGGAAGTCAGTCCCAAGCGCTTTTATTAAGTAAATGACCCCGAATAACCTCCTCTTTTCACCATGGAGACACGGAGTACAGAAAAAATCTTTTCCTCCGTGTCTCTGTGCCTCCGTGGCAAACTATTATCCAGGGACAATCCCTAGGTTGTTTTGTTACGGGGACGCCGGGTTGGGTATTTTCTGCCGTTTTGCCTTTCTGAGTTCTGTGATTGTCCGTGTACAGGCTTGGCCTGGGTGCAGGCAGATTGCTGGTTCCGGCCAGATGCGCAGCTTCATAGGTTGATCCGTGGATTATTGTTAAAGAGTCAGTATTTGGTTTCAGCCATTTTTCAATGGCTGCTAATAACGGATTCGGAGATGGCGGAAGATGAACAACATCAACAATCAATCCCTGCTTGGCGTGTTGTGCGAACCCGGCGAGCAGACGTTGGCAGTTGCCAATCCGGCCACGGGCGCAGTGCTCGGTTATATTCCCGTATGCTCAGAGGCAGAGATTACGGCGGCAATTGCCAGGTCCCATCTGGCCCAGGGCACCTGGCAGCGCTTGCCAGCCAAAGAGCGTGCTCAGCTTATGCAGGGCTGGTATGAGTTATTAATGGCTAATCAGGCCGACCTTGCCCGGTTGATGACCCTTGAGCAGGGCAAGCCTCTGGCTGAATCCATGGCCGAGGTGGCTTATGGTGCCGCCTTTATTCAGTGGTTTGCCGAGGAGGGCAAACGAGCATTGGGTACCACTATTCCTGCTCATACTCAGGACCGGCGACTGGTCACCATTAAGCAGCCTGTCGGTGTGGTGGCAGCAATAACCCCGTGGAATTTCCCGATTGCCATGATTACCCGTAAGGCCGGCCCGGCGTTAGCGGCCGGGTGCAGCATTATCATAAAACCGGCCAACCAGACGCCGCTGTGCGCTTATGCCGTGGTCGAACTGGCCCGGCAGGCAGGCATACCTGACGATGTCCTGCAGGTGGTTATCCATCATTCACCGGAGGTGGTGGGGGATATCTTTACCCATCATCCAGACATAAAAAAATTGTCGTTTACTGGTTCAACGAAGGTGGGGGGGCACCTGCTGGCTCAGTGTGCTGGTACCGTCAAAAACACCTCTATGGAGTTAGGCGGTAATGCCCCGTTTATTGTCTTTGATGATGCCGATATTGAACTGGCGGTGCAGGGAGCACTGGCCGCCAAGTTCCGCAACGGTGGGCAAACCTGTGTGTGTGCCAACCGGTTTTATATTCATGACACGATTTATGATCAGTTTGTCCCAAGGTTTATTGCCGGCGTTAAAGCGCTAAAGGTCGGCAATGGTCTTGAGCCTGACGTACAAATCGGCCCGATGATTGATGCCGCGGCCAAAGAGCGGGTTATTGCCGGTGTTAGACAGGCGCAAAAGCAGGGCGCGGTGATTGCTGCCGGGGGCGGTGATCTGGCTGGTTGTTTCGTTGAGCCAACGGTTTTGGTGGATGTGCACCAGACTATGGATTTTATCCAGAATGAACTGTTTGGCCCGGTGGCTCCCATTCTCCGGTTTAACAATGACGAATTGCTCATCGCTCAGGCCAACGACACGATTTATGGACTGGCTGCCTTTTTTTACAGCCGTGATATTAACCGCATCTGGACGGTTGCAGAAGCCTTGGATTACGGTATGGTTGGCATCAACGAAGGTATTATCTCCACCGAGCTGGCACCTTTTGGTGGTGTAAAGCAGTCCGGATTCGGTCGGGAAGGGGGGTGTGAAGGGCTGGATGAGTACCTGGAAACCAAATATCTCTGCTTTGGCGGTATTGGCCGTGGCTGAAGGGGCTGAGATTGTGTCAGAATGAGTCCTTAAGGTTGGTCAGAATCGCTGTCCTCGATGGGCTTGAGCAGGCAGAAATTTCCCGACGGGGAATAATGGGCATCAATTATTGTTTTCCCGTTGTGATCTGGGAATGTTCATTCAGGTGACTTATGTCCTTTGAGACGCGAAAAGGTCAGTAATTTTTTCCAGTACACAAGAAATGACTCTTGCTGGATAAATATCGCCCCATAGACATAATCTGTATTTAGTCAATATAATGGTTAACTTGTTGTTTATTCGAGCAAATAATTTATAAAAAAAAGCGGTTTGAGGCTGGTTGAAAGCTACTGCATGCTAAACCGCAGGCTCATGGAGAGGCTAACGTGACGAAATTCAGAAGTGTAATGAATACACAAATACTTAACTTCCGCAGCTTTAACTTTGGTCAGGAGCCCAGCACATTAGATATTGTAAAATTTGGCATCAGGGCCGTTTTTAGCCTTGTGACTGGAACCAGTAAATATATCTGTCTGAACCAGGAAAGTAATAGTCTGAACAAAATCAAGAAGCACTGTTCTTCACTGGAAAAACGAGCAGTAAAAAAAGCGTCTGTAACTAACCAGGTTGGTCAAAATGCAGTCGCTAAATCACAGTATATTTTTACTGCTGAAGAGTTTGTCGAATCGATAAATGAAAATGGTGACTTGCAACTCGATGGTATTGTTTTTGTTAATGATGATCTTGATCTGTCTCAATTTCCAAACATTAAAAACCTGCCAGACCGATTGTATGTAGATGGTAATCTCACCCTCTCAGGGTGTTCAGAGCTGAAAGCACTGAGCCAAACAGAATTGAAAGTGTCCGGGTCTCTGATTGCCGATAACTGCAAAGCCCTCGGACAGGTCACAAAGGATATTCGTGTAGGCGGAGATATAAATTTTGAGAATTGTATTCTCCTTGGAGAAATTCCTGAAAATATCATGCTTGCCGGTTACAAATCTGACTCCACTCACCGTAAAATTAATTTAAAAGGTACTGCGATTAATCCCGACTATGAGCTGACTGACAAAAGCACTCATAAATCTGTTCAGCCGTTTAAACAGCCTGACAATGTTTCACATTCTTTCGAGTTTTCCAGCCCTTTTGATAGTGCTATTAGAGGATTGATACATGGCGCAGGGTGGAGTTATACATTAACTTCGTTAGCGCTTAATCAGGAGGAAGAGGAGACTCTTTTAAACTGGGTGGAGAAAAGATTGCAGACAGTCCGTCTATGTGCCAAAAATGAGCAATATAAACATTTTGCCAAGGTTTATGCACAAAAAATAGTTAGTGTTTTAAAGGCGATGGAGGATAGTCCTGCGCATAAGGAGCTGGTAATG
>JAQFVO010001304.1 GCA_027942505.1 Endozoicomonas sp.
ACTAAACAGCCGACTTAAAACCCCTCAAATCCATCAGGCCGCCAAATCTTCACAGGTATCCCCTACCACAAAACCAATTGATTCACACTCAATTAAAACAGTCATCCCGTTGAGTTCAACCCGAACAACTGCCAGCAATTCAGCATTAAAAGAGCAATCCATTTCTGCCAATTCAGATACTTACCAGCCAATCTCAGCCGAAACAACCAGCGCAAGGCATGAGTTGAGTACTGCCAAAACAACCCTTAATGCACCGTATACCTCATCCATCGCACCAAGTACACCACAGGCCTCTCGAAACAAAACAGAAGCACTGCATCAAGCTGACTCTGCTTCAAGCTCAATGTCAGAGACCTCTGATGCAACCCATTCTCAATCACACGCCTCCAGCACATCCGGTGGGGTACCGGATTCTGTGTTCTCTGGCACAAATAGCTCCCAGCCGGCTGCTACCACATCATCAGGCTCAGGGCATAAGTCAGTCGACGTTGAGACAAGGCATTCTGTGCAATCTACCCCCGGCACATCAACCGCAGGGCAAAGTTCACTATCTAACCTGCCGCACTCAGCAGCGGGTTTATCTAGCTCGTTGCATGAATCAAGTGTTGCCAGTACAAACTATTCACATCAGAGTAGTTCCGACATACCACATGAGATACAAGATTCTGTTTCTGACACGAATAGCTTACGGCCCTCCTCTACTGGATTATCAAGCTCAGGACATAAGTCAGTCGACGTTGATATAACGCATTCTGTGCAATCTGCCCCCAGCACATCTTCTGCCGCACAAAGCTCGGTATCTGCTACCGTAAAAAGCCTTCTGCCTGATTCATCAAGCCAAATACATGCATCGAGTGTTGTTAATTCAACCCATTCACAACCCGGTAATTCCAGCGCATTAACGACAAGACAGAGTGCTGATTTTACTGACGTAACAACCTCTCCGGTTCACACCCCCGATTCGGTCAAGGGCTCGGCCTCTGCTAACGTGACCGATTCCCAGCTACTTTCTCCCAGTGCCGATCTGAGATTGTCACCAACCAGCCAAATGCCCTTAACAACGGCACTGAGGAACCAGACGCAATCGCTTACAGACAGTGTTATCCCCGGGTACTCATCAGGTGGGCTAATTGATATGTCTTCCACCGCCATAGGACCGTTCAGTTCAGTGATGACCAATACCACCAGCCCCGCCATGTTGGAGCAACAGTTATTTAACATAATGGACGGGATGGGCAACACAACCAATGCCGGCATGCTCAAACATGACCTGCTGAACTTTGAGAAACTGCACCCAGCCGTTAATGTATCTGGATTAATCTCGTTTATTGATTCAACGATCCGCGACCTCGAATCATTTATGCTGTTGGACGGCATCTCTGCTTTTGTCACTACGATTAATGGCACCTTCCCCCACGTTGCCCAACATTATGAGCACATCGTCGACGTGGGAGTGGACGACATGATTCACCATTTCAATACCACCACAACACTTGCACCAACATCTGAACCGACGACATCGCCCAGTCACGATCGATCAAAAAGAATGATTATTGCGCCGCAAGATTTTTTAACGCACATTGTACGGCTCCTTAATATTCAATCTGGCTTTAATAATGCGAACATGACCCCTCAACTGCTCAATTTTTTACGCGGATTTGCCGCCATGCGCACTGATTTCGCGCTCTTGTTTCATCAAGGCTTCAGAACCTCGGCAGATGCCAGACAGCTTGGTCAGCAAGTCAGTCAGCCACAACGAATTGCCCAGTATTTAAGGCAATATAATAGGCAAATAGCGCAGTTAATTGCACAAGGACAGTATCAGGCCCTTGGACGATTAGCCTTTAAGGTTAATGTCCTGAATTATATCAACGGTGAGTATATAGACTCAGCTCTCGGATCAAACTTGATGGAATCCTTTGTATATATGGTCCGTAATTTTCTTTCAGAGATTGAACAGCTAGCCGTCACACCCGGCAGTTTCCCCTTGTCTGCTGTTATAATGTTTGGCTTGGCATGGAACCCCCTGCAATTACTTATGGCGTCTATCGGTGAAGAAGATGGAGTTTGTTTTGGAGATTCAACCGCACTGATGGTTGCCGGCTTTGCTGGCACACCGATCGTGGAAGCCATTAAAAATATGATTAACTCCATTTTCTGGGGGGTTGGATATGCTGAATTGCCTTTTCTTGCCAGATTGATACTACAGAAGATTTCAGAAAAAGGCTGGCAGGAGGGCAGTGATCCCACAAAAACATTTCGACTTAACATGAAGTTAAAACCTAACGGCCATTATCTTGGCAAATTAGTTAGGCTTCTTGAAAACATGCAGGATGAAATGAACAATGGCGTGGTTTTTGACTCCATCAGAGAGTTGCTGGACCAGATGGTTGCTTCGCTTGAGGCCAAAGCCGCTCAGCTCCCTGATGGAGCCGACGTTTCAACACAAGTACAAATTGGCGTCGAAGTGGAAACAGGCGATGCATTGCATGTCCTGTTTGCCGAACTGAAAAGAGTGGCGCAATCATTCAGCCTTTCCGTTTGCGATACACAAATGCAAACCCCAGGTTTTTCCTGGGCCACTGGGGAGACATTGAGTGAGCTGGTCAGTAATGCCATGGAGACACTGGCTTCAATTTCAAACCAGTATGAAATTCCAATGGAGCCGCCAGCCCAGGAAGCTGGAAGCGGCAATATTTATGAACCTCCCGAAGACGTATTGACCGCCCTGGAAAATATGCAGATTATTCCCGATTCAGCCCTGACGCTGAAAGATATCATGACCAATGATATCGCAGACCTGCAAACCCTTGATCAAATCGCCATCAAAGCCCTGGCCAAACGGTTTTTCGACAAAGTAACCAGCCCTGAGG
>JAQFVO010000617.1 GCA_027942505.1 Endozoicomonas sp.
AAGAGAGCGACAATTGCGCATTGATGTTTCTCGCCTTTTTCCCCACTATACGACCACTGCAAATTAATAGACCAACACCGCAGGCAACATAATTAGTACTGGAGTATTTAATGCGCACCATTCATGAACTGCTGCCCAATGCGCTCTGGCAACACTTTTCGGCTATTTGTGACATCCCCCACCCCTCCTTTCATGAAGAACAGATCCGCGATCACCTGATTGGTTTTGCCAAAGCTCACCACCTTGAGTGGCTATTGGACGATGCGGGCAACGTTATTATTCGCAAAGGTGCCACTGCTGGCATGGAAAATCGGGCGGGTGTTATTTTGCAGGGCCACATGGACATGGTGCCGCAGAAAAACGGTGACACCGTGCACGATTTCACCACCGACCCCATCAAAGCCCGCATTGACGGGGACTGGGTAACTGCCGAAGGGACCACCTTAGGGGCTGACAACGGCATTGGCATGGCCGCTACCCTGGCTGTCCTGGCCGCTACAGACTTGCAGCATGGACCTATTGAGGCGCTGTTCACCGCCACTGAAGAGACCGGCATGATTGGCGCCCAGGGACTTGAGCCGGGCCTGTTAAAGGGCAGGATTCTGCTCAATCTGGACACCGAAGACGAAGGTGAGCTGTATATTGGCTGTGCCGGTGGCGCCCGCATTCAGATTAACGGCCAGTACAGCCCTGAGATTGCAGATGGCGACTTCAGCTACAAGACGCTGGCGTTCACTGGTCTGAAAGGCGGCCACTCTGGCTGTGATATCCACCTCGGCCGTGGCAATGCCATCAAGTTACTGGTTCGTGTTGTGCAGCGCCTGCAAGAACACGGTGTGCGCATCGCCAGCGTCAACGGTGGCTCATTGGCCAATGCCATTCCCCGTGAAGCATCGGCAGTGATTGCCATTCCTGAGTCTGCCCAGACTGTGTGTGCACAGATCATAGACCAGTGCAGCAGTGAGATAACCGCCGAACTGGCGACAGTAGAACCGGATCTGCAACTGACGCTGAGTGATGCTGAGCCGGCAACAGAACTGATGCCCCTGGCCGATCAGGACAAATGGGTGGCAGCAATCTCGGCCTGCCCTAATGGTGCTCAGCGCATGAGTGACTCCATTACCGGCGTGGTCGAAACCTCCCTGAACATCGGTGTCTTCACCATCGATGCCGGCAAGATTGTCAGCAACATTTTGGTCAGAAGCCTGGTAGACAGCTGCAATGACGCCCTGCGCGATGCGGTTGCCGGCCTGTTTCGCCTGCTCGGTGCCGAGGTGGTCTACCAGGACAGCTATCCAGGCTGGAAACCAGACCCGGATTCGCAGATTCTGACACTGATGCAGCAGGTATACAGTGAGCTCTACGGTAAGACACCCGGTGTTAAGGTGGTTCATGCCGGTCTTGAGTGTGGCTTGCTCGGCAGCAAGTACCCACAGTGGGACATGATCTCCTTCGGCCCGACCATTCGTTTCCCACACTCGCCAGATGAGAAAGTACATATCCAGAGCGTTGCCCGATTCTGGGATTTCCTGGTGGCCACGTTAAAGGCCGTTCCCGCTCTGTAACCGGCAAACTGTTTGTCAAAGACCGCCGCCCGCAAAACCACAAGTTGTTCAGGTTTTTCGGGCAGCGGGTAGCGCCCTGAAACGGTGAAGGAAAACGCTTTGCCAACCGGCAAAAAAATAGTGAATCTTTATCGGCCTGCACAGTCTTAACAATGTCTGTAAGC
>JAQFVO010001323.1 GCA_027942505.1 Endozoicomonas sp.
TCGACGACAATGAACCAGTACTTGCCAAGTCAGAGTGACTTGGTGAAGGCAAGGTGGCATTACTGGCCAGAGGTGTACTGGCACTGCTTTGCCTGGCGTTGATCAGCGTGGCGAGCATGCTGGTCATTGGGGGTAATCCGGTGCTATTCACCTGTGAGCCAATCGATGACAGGGTTGAAGCTAAAGTGGACGACAGTTTATTTATACTTGTCTGGGTGTCTGATGAAACCGCCGAGTCAGGACTTGATGTGCTAATGGTCGAACGGTCAAAGCGAGAGTTGTTCATACTGACAACGTCTGCAGAAGATTCCTGACCTGAGATGGATGGGGAGGGCTGGGCGTTTTGAGATGACAGGCTGAATACAATCGATGACGCTAAATTATGGAGGATATGACTCAAGCTATCCGTCGCTGACGACCCGCCAACAGACGGTGATGACAGGCCCAGAGTGGATAACTCGCTCTTGAATTCTGCCACGATGCTGCTGTGCAAGGGTTCGGTGATGGGCAGCGGCTCGGTCGCGTTGATGGTGGCGTTGTACATTCCTGTGGTTGTCGGCGGTTTCGTCGTCGTTACTTTGTCATCATCGCTGTCATGACCACCGCCACTATTTTTATGGTCTTTATCATTTTTATGGTCTTTATCCGGGGTCTTGTCTTGTTTGCCATATTTAATGCCCAGCCAGATGGCAATGCCGATCAATACCAGCAGCCCGATGACGACAACTCCAATCAGACCGGTCGTTGAGGTGGCCAAAATGACATAAGTCTCAACAAGAGCCTGAGTACCAATGATGCCTCCGGCTACCTCCGCCGCTTCTTTCAGATATTTTTCAACCTTGCTTTTTTCAATACATCCGTTATGGATTCTGCCGGTTCCGGCAGCCGCCCGTTTCTTGCGGCATTGTGGTACCAACTGGCGTGCACCTTTCCCGCCCCCATTTCTAATGGTCAATTCATCGGAACTGCCCCGGGTATTGCCCTTGGAACCACCTTCCCCACCACCTTCTCCGCCACCTTCTTCACCACCTTCTCCACCACCTTCTCCACCACCACCTTCTGCACCGCCCTCGGCAGTCCCTCCGTCTGGCGTTTTGGCTGGAGGTTTGGGGGCTTTGCTCAACAGATCCTTGATAATTTCTTCATGCACTTCTGCCAGCACTTGCTCCACTTCTTCCTCCGTGACCCGGGTGGACATGGATATCGTCTCGCCACCAGTTGCTGTCCCCCCGACAGTGCCGGCCCGGCCAGCGGCCAGTCTGGTCAGGAAAACGGAAGCTGCCGTACCCATCATGCCAGCGGCAATGCCCACACCGGCCTGCGCCCCCTGACTCAAACCCCGGTTATCAGTATCCGTTTCAGTACTGGAGGTTGAGCTCTTTTTAGCCGCCACTGCGTCAGCCAGCTCTGCCCCGTAAACGTCCGGAGTGACGACGTTCAGGGCGTCCCTGAGCATGCTCAACTCCAACCCGTACAGAGTGTCTGCTCCCGTGCCTGATGTTTGCGGCTGCGTCACAGTGCCGGATTCCGACGATGTTCCCGGCTTTTCCTGCTGCTTTGGCGTCTGCTCTGACGCTTTTTGCCTCAGAGCGAGCCTGGACTTCTCGAGAATACGAGCGTTGAGTATTTTGATGGACTGCGGAATCGGTGTGTCGTTGTCCAGGGCATCCTCGACCACTGAGATAATCTCCCGCATCTGGGTCACCAGTGGATCTTCGGTGGTGACCTCGGTCTGTGACGATGGCAGCTTGAGTTCGGAGCTATCGATGGGGTTGTCAAACTTTATTTTTTCGAGTACTTCATTGCGGCTCACCAGTTTTATGTACTCATCAGCCAGCTCTTTGATGGCTACCATATCCAGGGCTTCAAGGGTCGATGGATCGTTGGTCAGAATCTGCTTAAGCGTTAATGCTGAATCAGGAATAACCTGCATATTTTCAAAGGCTGCTATTTCAGCATCGGTGACCTCGTGAAGTAATCCCGGTTGGGGAGCGCGACCCCCTGTGGAGTCCATGGGGATTTGGTACTCAGGCACCTGTGCCCATCCGATTCTTAATATGCCCTGCATTTTTGACCACAAATCAGCCATGGAATTAGCAACGACTACGCTTACTTTAGTATTAGTATCAATAAGAGTAAACGACAGTTGATTATTAAGTCTTTGGAGCTGGGCGAAGGTGACATGTTGTGCTCTTTCCAGTATGACCTGAAATTTCACGATGACATCTTCACCAGAAGAGGCTTGTCTCAGCTTCGCATAAAATGCCTCTTTCATCATTCGTGCCATGGCGCGAAATGTATAAAACCTATTTTGCAACGTTGAAATTCTTGTATCTCTGAGGTATTTAGTCAGCATGTCAGCTATTTTTTTCAGATAATGACCTTCAGTTTTTAACCGCAAGGAGAGGCGGTCATTAACGTCTTTTATATTAGCCTGATCTCCCTCTGAAAGTGTTTGGATGATTTGCCGGACAAGGTAAGGCAGTTCATCATACCCTAAACTCATGAAAACGGAGGTGGCCAACCATTCCAGAGTCTGGGCGAGGGTACTGATATTACAGCTGACTATTTGTGCAATAGTATCCCCGACACAAACTCCATCGAGCTCACCAGAACTGACGCGTAATAATCTCAGGGGATTCCACACCAAAGCAAAAGCAATAACTTCTCTCAACCCCATTTGGATGACCTCATCCGGCTGGGGCACCTGGAAACTCCTGACCGACTGCATGATTTCTTGAACCATTGTACTAAATGCTTCCGCTTCTGGCAGTTGTAGATCAACCAGGGTGAGCTCCTGCAAAGTATGTATAAGCATGGAGACTTTAAAAGCCAGCCGACCGACGGTCACAAAGTCTGAGGATTTTATCAGCGCATCAACGGCTTTATTATATTCACTTAGCCGATGCAGAATATCATCATCAGAACCCTTCATTTCTCTCATCAGTTCCAGAGACTCTGCAGATGATTCAAAGCGATTTTGAAAGGCCAGAATAAACTCAATACGCATGTCAACAAAACCCTGCAAAAACTGCATCAGCTCTCCACTCATGGCGTTAGCTTCAAAAAGAACGAGGTTAACTACCCTTTCCAAAGCCTTGGCTAGTAAAGTCAGATCTCGTTTTTCTCGTTTATGAAACGGTGGGGGGGTGCCAATATCTCTACCCTTGTCATTCATATGAACGATTTCATTACACGCCTTTTTGATGGTGTTTTCATATTGTTGTGCCACCAGGGGATAGGTGCCGTTGATAGTCTTGGCAAAGGCAGAAATCCCTTCTATGAGTACCATTGTTTCAAAAGTATTGACACTGTCATCAACCAAGGAGAGTAAAGAGGACATGTCGATAGAAGAATTGCGCGACTCAAAATTGATCAGGTCATTTTTCATCAGACCGGTGTTGGTGGCGTTGCCAATCTCTTCGAGCAGGTGAAACATTTGCGGCTTCAGTATTTTCAGACGGGCATTGCCATCGACCACGGAACTGGACAAGAGGGTGACCGGGGGGGTGCTGACCATCTGTTGAATAGCGCTGGCTGAAAACCTCTGACTAATGCTTTCAAGGATATCCGTCGAATAGTTCATGGGCGGAGTAGCCAGCGTTGCGTTGGCGATCAGCGCTGGCCAGTTACTGGCGGAAACCATTGACCCTGTTGAGTTTGCTGCACTGGAAGACAGTGGTCCTGTTAAGTTTGCTGAACTGGAAGGCAGTGGCCGAGTCTCAGTAGCATTGGCAAACAACGGGGACTCTGACCAGTTTGGTGAGACAAGAGTTCTTGAGTCAGAAACAGAGCTTTGGGGTGACGAAGCGCCTGATGACCGGACGGATGTCAGCCCGGTACTGGTTGCGTTGGTGGAAAGCGCTTCTGACGTTGAGTTCGTCGCCTGTAAAAGACTGCTCGAATCATGACTGGCAGAACTCAGCGCGGGTAAAGAACCTGATGGCTGGGAGGATAAGGACGGTACAGGGGTTGCACTGGTTAACACAGCACTCGATGTTGAATCAGAACGATGGGTTGCCAGCGCCGATGAACTGCCTGAACCTTCAATACTTGAGCTGGCCTCTGGCAACGAGGCAAGCGCCGGTGTCAGTTGTTCACTTGCTTCCCCGGAGGGGAGGGCTTTCACAGAGCTTGAACGACTGGCCGCTATCGCCGAAGAACTGCCTGAACCGGCAGTATTTGAACTGACCACTGGCAACGAGTCAGATGTCTCGGAAGAGGCCAGCTGTTCACTGGTCCCCCGGGCCGCGATCGTTTCAGTCACTGAACCAGAGTGATGGATGGGCAGCGAAGCAGCAGTACCTGAAACATCTGACGCACTGCCCGACACAGATGCAAGAGTCTCGAAAGACGACGATTGTTCACTGGTAGCACTGGCCGAATCCGGTGCTGAGCTTGTGGCGCTGGCAACCACATCAGAGGAGCTTTCCGGATCACCTGCAGGAGAGCTCTGCACCGATGTTGATGGGCTATTCAGTGCCGTGGGCGAGTCCGTCACCTGTATGGAAACGTGCCAGGTTAACAAACCGGACGTCCCTCTGCTGGCCATCGATGTCGAAGCTCCTGCCTGGTTTCGACTCGTAGTCTCTTTTGTGTCTTCCCGTTCGGAGGATACCGCTGTTTGATGAAGGCGACTGTTCTGACTATTAGTTGACAGAGGTTCTGTTTTCGTTGCGCTGTTTGCTACCTGATGTGTACTGAAGGCAATAATTTTATGCGCATGATCACCTGGAATTTCAATGTCGGCTGTGAATTGCGACGTGTTGTTATTGACGACGGACGGTTTAATGTCAGGCTGAATATGCATAATCCGATTAACCTTTCAATTTACTGTGATAGAACAATGGATCTAATTTGAACAGCAAAAATAACAGGTCAAATCAACAACAAAAATGCAGATATGTCCAGTCGGGAAATGATCTTTATCTTCCCAAGATTTAAAAAACAAAACAGCTGTCGAGCATGTAAGTAAAAAAAACCAGCAACTTGATATTAAAACTACCTTTCATTTGGGGGCAAATGACTGAAACAGATGTGCACTCAAATCATCTGACCAATAGACCTCCTATTGTCGTAAATTAGAAGAAGTGGATTTGCTGGGGAAATACAGAGCGCGATACCCATAAAATTTTCAGTTGAGAAATTCATGTCTTTTATTTTTGGCTCTACAGGGGTATTTGTGGGTAAATTGAGTAGCTTTTAGCGGGAGAAGGGAAAATCAGGGTAAGGTCTTTTATTTTTGATAACACTTGTCGTTTACGAAGAATAGGATAACCATAAATTTTTCGATTGGAAAAAGTGGGTTTCCTTTTTCCGACCGACTCCGCTGTCATCCTGTACATGGATTGTACAGGACCCACTTCACAGGGAGGTGAATGCCCGGACAGATGGCTATCCCTGCCAGATGGATTCCGAACAATCCCTGTACGGTGCGCTGGG
>JAQFVO010001355.1 GCA_027942505.1 Endozoicomonas sp.
GCCGGCAGTATTGTGCCTGATGATGGCTCAATCTGGCGCAAACCGGGCCTGAAGGTGGGCGTGCTGAATCAGGATCTGCCCGATCAGGATGACAAGAAAGTCTACGATGTGGTCGCCTCCGGTCTTGAAGCAGTGGGCGAGCTGATCAGCCGTTTTCACTCCCTGTCCATGTCGATCAGCACTGACGCGGATATGAAAGCCCTGGAAAAGGTCCAGCAGCAGCTTGAAGCGGTGGACGGCTGGAGCCTGAGTCAGAAAGTGGATACCGTGATCCAGAAACTCGGCCTGCCGGCAGAGAAGCAGATGAAAGAGCTGTCCGGCGGCTGGCGTCGTCGTGTGGAGCTAGCCAGGGCGCTGGTCAGCGAGCCAGACCTGCTGCTGCTTGATGAGCCGACCAACCATCTGGATATCATCGCCATCGACTGGCTGGAAACCCAGCTGAAAGACTTTGGCGGTGCCTTGCTGTTTATCACCCACGACCGCTCATTTTTGCAGTCACTGGCCACCCGCATTATCGAGCTGGATCGTGGTCAGTTGACCAGTTGGGACTGTAATTACAACACCTACCTGGAACGTAAAGCCCACGCGCTTGAGGTGGAAGCGGAACAGAACGCCCTGTTCGATAAAAAACTGGCCCAGGAAGAGGTGTGGATTCGCCAGGGCATCAAGGCACGACGCACCCGTAACGAAGGCCGGGTCCGTGATCTGAAAAAACTGCGCGAAGAGCGACGTCAGCGCCGGGAAGTGCAAGGCAATGCCAGCTTTGCCCTGGAGCAGGGAGAAGCATCGGGTAAGTTGGTACTGGAAGTAAAAGAGGTATCCCAGTCCTTTGACCAGCATACCGTGATCAACGATTTCAGCCTGCGGGTGATGCGCGGTGACAAGATCGGCCTGATCGGTGCCAACGGTGCCGGCAAATCCACACTACTGAGCATTTTGCTTGGCAACCTGAAGCCTGAGCACGGTTCAGTAAAAATGGGCACCAAAATTGACGTCGCCTATTTTGATCAGTTACGTAACCAGCTGGACCTGGAAAAGAGCGTAATTGATAACGTTGCCGAAGGCCGTGAAAGCATCGCCATCAACGGCGCCAATCGGCACGTAATCGGTTACCTCGGTGACTTTCTCTTTCCACCGAGCCGGTGTCGTGTGCCGGTCAAGGCACTCTCTGGTGGTGAGCGTAACCGACTGCTGCTGGCGCGCCTGTTCAGCAAACCCGCCAACCTGCTGGTGATGGACGAACCCACCAACGATCTGGACGTGGAGACACTGGAGCTGCTGGAGTCATTGCTGGTGGAGTTTACCGGCACCATCTTGCTGGTGAGCCACGACCGGACCTTCCTGGATAACGTGGTGTCCAGCACCCTGGTCTTTGAGCC
>JAQFVO010001373.1 GCA_027942505.1 Endozoicomonas sp.
CAAAAAAGTCTTCCTTTGTGCCTTCGTGTCTTTGTGGTTCAAGGCTTTTTGCCTTTTACGACACCCGCCGGCAAGTGACGGTGGTGGTATGGGTATTAGGCCAACGGCGCTGAACCGGGCATAGTCTCTTTCAGTAAACGCAAAATAACCTGCACCGGATGCAAAATCGGGCCATCGCCATAACGCTTGACCTGACTGCGACACGAGTAACCGGTAGCCACCAGCCGACCCAGGTTGGCCGGGTCCTGCACTACGTCTTTCCAGCTCAGGTCGTAAAGTCGCCGTGCCGTTTGCTGGTTGCGGGTCTCGTGCCCGTAAATGCCGGCCATGCCGCAGCAGCCTGAAGGTCGGTAGTCAAGCGTCAACCCCAGATCGTCGAACAGCTGTTGCCACTGGGCGGGAGCAGCAGGCGCGTTGGTGACTTCGGTACAGTGCCCGAGCAGGATAAACGGTTTATCGTACCGATCGGCCAGGTTAATGGACAACCCTTGCAACGCTTCAGACTGGCTGGCAAACCACTCAGACAGCAGCAGCACATTGGGAACCCCGGCCCCTGGTAACTCCCGGTATTCATCGCGGTAGGTCAGGGTTACCGCAGCATCCAGCCCCACCAGGGCAACACCGCTTCCGGCCAACTGGTTTAGCGCCTGGCTGTTGAGGCTGGCTACCTTGGCAAACCGCTGACGGAATCCGTAAACGTGGAGTACTTTGCCATTGGGGCGGTAGGGCGCAACCAGGGGGCGATATCCCAGCCGGACCAGCAGCTCCACCAGGTCGGTCAGCAAGGGGGTGTCAAAGTAGCTGGTAAAAGCATCCTGGACAATAACAACGGTTTTGTGCCGCTCATGATCGGGTATGGCGTTGATCAGAGCCTGGCTGGCAACGGCCGCACCAGCACGACAAGAGTCGTTCAATGGCCGTGCACTGGTAATGGCTGGAATATCCTGCAATCCGAGGGTTTTGCTCATAATCCGGTTGCTTATGGACCAGCCCGTTAGCCGGTTATAAAGAGTCCTGAGCGAGGCTAAACAGGGCAGCATGGGTTCCAGCAGCGCCGCTATGTGATGTTTTACCGGCCGGGGGTAGCGGCTGTGGTACAACCCAAAGAAGCGCGAGCGTAAATCCGGCACATTAACCTGAACAGGACACTGGCCGGCGCAGGATTTGCAACTCATGCAGCTGTCCAGCGCCTCATAGACCTGATGGCTGAAATCATCCTCACCACGCCATTTATTCACCACATTGATCAGTTTTTGTCGTGTATTGTGCAGCACTCCGGCTTGGTTGATAACGCTACTTTGTTCGGCAATATCCACGCCAGCGGCGGCTTGCAGGCGCAACCACTCACGCACCAGGGCGGAGCGGCCCTTGGGGGATTGGGTGCGCTCATAGGTGGCCTTCCAGGTAGGGCACATGGCGCTGTTGGGGTGGTAGTTAAAGCAGGCGCCATTGCCATTGCAGTAGAGGCCACGGGTAAAGGCGGCAAACGCGCCCTGACCAATCTCTCTGTCGTGCTGGCCACGGGTGGGTACTTCATCAATTTTCAACAGCTGCACCGCTTCGCTGGCCGGGGTGGCGATTTTTCCGGGATTGAGTTGGTTGCCAGGGTCGAAGACAGCTTTTATCTCTTGCAGTACCGGGTAAAGATCGGCAAAGAAGTCGGGAGCGTACTCAGAGCGAACCCCTTTACCGTGCTCGCCCCAGAGTACGCCACCGTACCGGTTGGCCAGGGCGGCAACCTGATCACTGATCAGGCGCACCAGCTTTTCCTGTACCGGGTCTTTCATATCGATGGCCGGACGAACATGCAGTACGCCGGCGTCCACATGGCCATACATGCCATACGACAGTTTATGACTATCGAGCAGCGCGCGAAACTCACGGATAAACGCTGCCAGATGCTCCGGCGGCACGGCAGCATCCTCAACAAAGGGAATAGGGCGAGCCTCACCCGACATATTACCCAGCAGGCCAACCGCCTGTTTGCGCATGTGCCAAATTTTTTTCACATTGGCACTGCCTTCAACCACCCGAAAACCGGCTCGGGTGATGCCGGTGGGTTTAGCCAGCTCGATGTGCAGCCGGTCGATCCCTTGCTGTACTTCGGCCCGGTCAGCACCGGTAAACTCAACAAAGTTGATACCGTCAATGTCACTGCCTTGTTCGCCGTCGGTCGGAAAAAATGCTTTGACGCTCTCCCAGACACTATCAGCGCGAGCCAGCCCAAGAACGCGGGAGTCGATGGTTTCGATGGAGTCTGGTGCGGCTGCCATCAGAGCCTGGCTATCTTGCAGTGAGTCCTGAAAACCGGGGTAGAAAACCAGTACCAGTGCCGACTCCCGGGGTATCGGCAGGAGATTGACTTTGATCTCACTGATGATGGCCAGTGTGCCCTCAGAGCCGCAGAGGATGGCGTTCAGGTCGTGCTGGTGGTCTTTGTTGACGATGTTGGCCAGGTCGTAGCCGGTCAGGTTGCGATTGAGTGTTGGAAAAACTTCCGACACTCGTTGTTTATATTGCTGGTGGATCTGTTTCAGGGTGCGATAAATCGTGCCCACCCGGTCCTCACGCTGACAGAGAGTGGCCAGCTGCTGATCGTCCACAGGGGTTGAGTTCAGAACCGTGCCATCGGCCAGTACTGAGGTCAGTTCAAGAACATGGTGGCGGGTTTTGCCGTAGACCACCGACCCCTGACCGCTGGCATCAGTATTGACCATGCCGCCAATGGTGGCCCGATTGCTGGTGGACAGCTCCGGGGCGAAAAACAGCCCCTCGCGGGCAGCAAGGTCGTTGAGGTGGTCTTTGATGACGCCACACTGCACGCGGGCCCAGCGTTCTTGCGCATTAATCTCCAGAATGCGATTCATGTGGCGACTGGTATCGACCATAAAGCCTGACGTCAGTGACTGGCCGTTGGTCCCTGTGCCGCCACCGCGGGGGGAGATGACTACCTGGTGAAAATCCGGTTTATGAGCCAGTGTCAGTATCTTGCTGATGTCGTCTGTTGAGCGCGGGTAGAGTACACCCTCGGGCAACACCTGGTAGATAGAGTTATCCGTAGCCAGCACAGTCCTTGTGGCATAATCCAGCTCTATATCGCCGGAGAAGCCGGCGGCAGCCAGATCTCCGGCAAAACGTTGGTACAAAGTGCTTGTTGTTTGCGGGTCAAGCCTGCTGATCACGATGACATCCCCCAAAAGTTCCGTTGATTATTGTACGTAAAGGATAAGGATCAAGGAATATTGGGGGGAAGCAGTCACAATTTCGAGTCAGTGTCACCGGCAAAGTTTCCGGCAGCTGAGTC
>JAQFVO010001375.1 GCA_027942505.1 Endozoicomonas sp.
GTCCATAAAGAAACGGGTACGCAGAACTGGATGACGATCGGCCAGTAATCGCATAACCTCGACCAGCCTTTCAGCACAGTCTTCGCTGTCCAGCCGCAACAGTAACGGGATATGGTAGGCCGATGTTCCCTGCTCGAACTGCTCAATAAACCAGAGCCGTTGCTGGGTAAACGACATCGGCCCACGAATCAGGCCGCGAGCTGGGATTGGCGATATCCGGCGGGTCAGTTGTGGTGCCAGAGTGGCGATGGTCGGATACTGGAACAGCAGGGCCACCGGGGCATCAACGGAAAGGCTGTCGCTAATCTGCTGGCACAATCGTATGGCCAGCAGTGAGTCACCGCCGAGATGGAAGAAGTTGTCGTGTATGCCCACCTGCTCAACGGCCAGCAAAGATTGCCAGAGCCGGCACAGTCGGGTTTCGGTGGCATTGGTTGGAGCAGTGTAGTCGTCACTCTTTTGCAGTTGCGGTTCGGGCAGAACCCGAGTGTTGAGTTTGCCGTTGCCAGTCACCGGGAAACTGGTCACTGCCATAAAAGCCGCTGGTAGCATATAAGCAGGCAGTTTCTGGCTTAATTGCTCCTGCAAGGCCGCTTCATCGATTAATTGGTTGGCAATATACCATGCAACCAGGTAATCATAGGCATGTCCGGGCGATTCCTGGCGAGCACGGGGCAAAACCACGGCCTGAACAATGCCCGCTATGCTCTGGATGGTTTGCTCTATCTCTGCCGGTTCAATTCGATAGCCACGAATCTTGACCTGATGATCAGTACGACCAATGTACTGTAACTCACCATTATCCAGCCACTGTACCCGGTCACCGGTGCGATAGAGCTGGTCATAGCCCGGCAAGAGATGTTCTGCTGTGGCGTAAGGGTTGCTGACAAAGGCGGCTTTGGTCAGGTCTGGCCGGTGCAGGTATCCCTGCGTCATGCCCGCGCCGGCTATATACAATTCGCCAGGAATTCCCGGGGGTAGTGGTTGGCCAGCGTTGTCAAGTACATATAGCTGGGTGTTTGCTATGGGGCCGCCAATAGCAATAATGCCGTTGTCCGGCGCATGCCCGATATATCGGTGCACCGTAGCATACATGGTGATTTCACTCGGACCATAGGCATTAAA
>JAQFVO010001383.1 GCA_027942505.1 Endozoicomonas sp.
GCCGGTGATGGTACTTCCATCGTGCGTAACGGTCGTCTGGGCATCATTGACCGCTTCACGCTTTATTGCAGCAACAACCTGGCCACGGCTTCCGGCGTTACCCAGTGCATGGCCGGCGTGAAGGACTTCGCCGGTTTTGCTTCGCAGTTTATCAAGCATGAGAGCCTGACACTGGAGAAGCACTTCGGTATGGGGCATCGTGGCCTGCAGGTGTATGGATATAAAGTGCTGAAGCCGGATGCTGGAGTTCTGCTGGCTGCCAAGCGTTCTTAACCTTTTTTTGAACCACAAAGTCACAAAGACACGAAGGAAAAGACAAAAAGCTTTTCTTTGTGTCTTCGTGTCTTTGTGGTGAAAAGCTTTTCATGGAGATACTAAAACATGGCTTTTGATCTGGAGACCTGTCGCAACAAGGATGAACTGGAATCCTTCGCCCGACAGATGTTTAACGTGGAGCTGGACAAGCGCAGAAAGCTTGATGAGTTAAAAGACGAAGTACGTTTACTGATGAACGGTGGTGATCCGCTGGTAAAACCAGAGGAAGCGGCAACGTCACCAATAGCGGCAAATAAGACACTACAGTTTGTGCTGAACAAAAACACCAACAGCGTCTTTATTTACAACCCCAGACTTAAGAAGAGGATGGGCGTTGATCTGGAGTTTTGCGACCAGCAGGGCAACCGGCTGTAAGTTATGAAGGTTACCGCTATCATCCAGCGGGTTCGCAACCTGCTTCAGGACAATACTGCTGTGCCCAGATGGAGCAATAACGATCTGCTCGATGCCTATAACGAAGCCCTGCTGGCAGTGGTGCAGAACCGTCCTGATGTGAACTCGCAGTTACTGCCCTTTACCTGTCAGGCACGGGCATTGCAGTCACTGCCACCTGGCACCTACCGTTTGCTGGATATTGTGGATAACCCAGCCACTGGCAGAACGGTAATGGCCACTACCCGAAGCAGTCTGGACAGCCTGCTGCCAAACTGGATCAAGGCCACCGGTCTGGAAGTGGAGCAATTCATCTACGACCAGAAAAGTCCCACTGTCTTTTATGTCTATCCGGTGCCGCCAGCGGATCATCAGCTGAATCTGTTGGTCAGCCAGGCACCTGCACGAATATCCATTACCGACTTTGAAGC
>JAQFVO010001393.1 GCA_027942505.1 Endozoicomonas sp.
CGCCCCCAGATATTCACAACCCCATTACAGGTGCTGGTAAGCAGATAGTTATCGCATGAACTGAACGTAATGGAGTGCAGCAGTGCCGTCTCACCGGGCCACGGTGATGCCGGGTCGGTTAAATCGCCATAAAACAACCATTGCCCGGACTTGAACAACCGCCATAACAGGTAGTGACCCTCCCCCTCCTCACTCACCAGATACTTCCCGCCAGGGCTGAAGGTGAGCTGGCGATTTCGGGGGGAAAGGTTCTGTTTAGATATGCCCTTCCCCGCGGGGTCGAGTCCAATCATGTCAACCGAACGCAAAAACCCTATCAGCAACCAACTCCCCGACGGACAAAACTCGACATAATCAACGCCGCGGTTAGTAGGGGATTCCCATAATAAGTTCCAGCTACCCCCGCTATCCTGAGATAAGATCACCACTTTCCTCACATAACAGATGAACACATACTGCTCTGAAGGGGAAAATCGAAGGGAGACATTCTCAGTGCACCGGCTCCAGGTGGTTTCCCACGATTGTTTCCAGTGCCCCTGACAATTCATTGATAACATCACCAGTTTTTTCTTATACCTGATGGCAATATGTTGTTCTGAACTGGAAAACTGGCACCACTGAACAGCGGCATCCCTCTTGTTATCACTTGGCATCGGAATTGATTGCCAACAAACTGCCTCATCGAAACATCTGATGCTGTTAATACTGCCGGTTATGGTAAGAACGGCCAGATATTTCCCAGAGGGACTGACCTCAAACTGGTATCCCTCCTCTATCTGTTGTTGTCTGCTAAACCGCCAGCTACCGCTGTCAAATTTGTATATTTGAATCCTTCTCCCATGGGAAAAAACAGACAAATAACGTTCATTGCTGCTGAAACTCACGCCACTGAGCGGGCAGCAGAAGCCATCATGGACTGACTGATCTAATGACTGTCTTGACCATGAGCCTGAGTCGTTCTGGCCGAACAGGTACACTTTGCTGAGATCTTTATAATAAATCAAAATATTACGATTGGTCTGGGTATAAACCACCTGCGCACCACGACTAACAAGGCCTTCAGAAATTACTTCCACAGGACGGTACCGGGCGGTAGCCACCATTCTTCTCTGGGGATGCATACACGCTACCGCAGCCTGTTGCTCAGCATTGAAGA
>JAQFVO010001413.1 GCA_027942505.1 Endozoicomonas sp.
GGCGGGTTGGTGTCGTTGAATGTCCATTCATTATCGATGGGCGTATAGACTTTCAGGCCATTGCCGGTAATTCTGACCGCGTTATTGCCAAAGCTGCCGGCCATGTCGGTGTCAATGGTCAGGATGATCCCCGGCACCGGATCGGTAATACTCCAGGGGAAACGCAGGTGTGTGCCCTGGTTGGGATACTTTGCGCGCACTGAGCTGGTTGTTTCTCCCTCCACGGGCCGGCGGATGGTAGCCGATACGGGTAACCCGGCAGTTACCTGAAAAGCCTTGGCCACAATGGCAGCAGGTCCTTCGGGGCGAACCCGGGCGATAAAGTTGATGCCCGGCTGAAGTTGTCGTTCAGTGAGTGGGTCTGTCAGCGCGCTACTACTAACGACAAATGACGCATTAAAGAAGGAGAATTCGTCGAGAAGTACCCGTTGCTTCTGCCAGGTTTCGCCGGTCTGGCGATTAAACAGCAGATATGTACTTTCATCGGCCGTTTGTGGCAGGCTGGGGAAGCTTTTGGAAAATGTCCAGTCACCGGGCCCGGGGTTTGCACCTAGCAACTGGTAACTGATAATCAGCTGAACCTGTCCGTGTTCATCAATCAGACACTGTAGGCTGGCCTCAGCCCCGGGAACATTCAGGTAGTCTCCTGTACCGGTGAAGTGAATCCGTTGCTGCTGTGCATCGCACTCCACGAGCCTGACGTTGCTCAGGTTAATGGGGCGGCTCTGGTAACCATGAATGAAAAAAGTAGCCAGAGAATCGGGGAAGTTGTCGCGGTGCAGCGATAATGTCTTTTTGGCAAACTTGTTATTGGTGATGCCAACGAGTTTTTGCAGGGTATTGAAGTCCATGGCAAGCCCATATTCCCTTTAAAACAGTTATTGTTGTGTAACTCAAATGGCTTGGGGCTCAAAAAACGTAATGCCCTGCCGGTAAAAGGCCCAGTCTTTCATGTTGGCATCTTTGGGTGGCACCCAGTAAAGGGGGTGTCCCTTCTCAAAGGGAATTTCATGTTCAATGTAGGGGTTGGCCTTTTTGGACAGCAAATCCAGAGTGGTCGGACTCATCTCGGCATAGCTGCTGGCATCCCAGCGATCAAACGTCTCTCGCTTTTTGTTGCCATAGCCGTTTATTTTCCGAAAGTCCCGCCGCAGTCCGGCGCCGTGGTAGCCATCGATTCGCATAAAGTAACCATTGTCTGTGGTGCAGACATTGCTCTTTACCAGGGGTCTGCCGCAGGAAACCAGCAGCTGGGCGACGATGTCTTTAGTGACAAACGGATAACACTTGAGCATGCCATGGTCGGCACAAATTTCCATGCCCATCCTGACACCACGAAAATCAATGATATGCTCATTGACATTGCCCCACATGTCCTGACGTTTGAAATATTCTGCGGTAGTAATCCACTCCCCCTTAAAGGCAAGATCTTTTGGCAACAGATTTTCGTAGCCTTGGCGGTTCGAAGGCATACCATCGGTGGAAACGGGGAAATACTTCTCCACCGTCATACCACCACGGAACTCGACCCCGCCATTAATGAGCAATGCGGTATTATGATCCACCATGACTTTTTTCTTCAGTCCGGCCGGATCATTTCTCAGGCCACTCCACATGATGGTACCGGGAATCACTAGCCAGTTTTTCAGGGCTTTTTTCGGGCCGATGGTGGCGGCAAGCACATTGGCAATGGCCTTGTACATATCTTCGCTGTATGAGCCAAGCTCATCCGGGGGACGAAAAAAAAACTCCGGCATGGCGAAAATATTCAGTACCCCGTCTTTTTTCAGGTCCTTGCGACTTTCCAGAGTGGTCACTGCCAGTTCCAGGGCGGTCAGGGTGCGCTGCAACCGGGAAAACACATCCGCATCACTTTTCACCCGTTTCAGGCAGTCGGGAGCACCTGACAGTTTTACGGTATAAATAGGTGGTTTTTTGCCGAGAACCTTTTCCCGGTCAACCAGCCCGGCTGCCAGTTTCAGATCCGGGAACTGCTCGAAGATGGTTTGCTGTTCCCGATAATCCAGTAACATGCCTGCGGGCAGTTCCTGTCTGGCTGTGCCGGCAAGGTAAATGGTCGGCGTGTGGTAGGGAATAAAGCGAATATGAGAATATGCCATTACTTATTGCCTCATTTATTAAGCTTATTATGTCTGGCAGCGTAATGGTGTTACTGTGCTCTTATTATTAAACTGATGTCAAATAATTAAACGTCAATAAACTTTTGATTATTTGGTTAAGCAAGCAGGCAACGTGTAAATTGCGCTCAGTCAGTGCTCAGCGACATGCCGGCCATAGCCTCAATAAGCCCGGTACCCTGCAAGTTTCCATCCTCTTGAAATACTCTGTGTTGCTCGTGTTTAGAGACTATTTCGTTATGAAAATCCCTCAGTGAGCACAGGCCAAAGTAACGGATGTCGCACTCTTCGATAGAACGCTTGCGATCACCCACATTGACAAAATAAGTATCACCGACAGGGTAGCTCGTCAGGTCTTTGGCAATGATATGGGACACCTGATCAGGCTTTGATAACAGTATTGTCTTATGTCTTAATGTCTTATTGGGATCATAAAAAATAATTTTCATAGCACCACAATGTTTTTTTAGTCTTATTGCCATGCTGTGGCCTGACTGCTGATATTGGCTCGTAGAGAAAATGAAATTTTTTTCAGTTCCTGAGGGTGTATCCCAGTATTTTTTCACCGGTATAGCCAGTGCATCGGAAAATTTTTCGGCGCTAAAATAATAGCCATCGGCGAAGTAGCAACTGGTATCCGTGAAAATGTTGACAGGTCGGCTGCCGGCTTTAATGGGTATGTCTGGAGTGTTGGCAAAAACTGAGCGTATCTTTTCCGCGCTATCGATGGTGACAAAGCTGTTTTTTCTGCGTCCAAAGACTTTCGTGGCATAAGCCCAGGCAAAATGTCGACAAACAATCTCTTCCCCCGGAGCGACAGTATCAGTCTCTGACCGAAGCACCCGGCAATTGAAACTGGTCGGAAAACAGGCGTTATTGGAGAAGTACATGGGTATTGCTTCAACTCCGCCCCCATCGCAGTATGCAAGCTTGACCGTTAGACTGCGACCTTCCCGAAGCAGTTTTTCTACCTTCTGCGCCACATAGTGGGACGAGTTCCTGCAGGCACGGGAGATATCAATGCTATAAGCACTTAACTGATTGCACAGGCACAAGGTAAACCATGCATCCGGATGTTTTTTCATCAGGATGCGAGTTTTCTGGTCGAGTACGCTGACCGAATAGCCAACAAACGTGGCCACCATAGCACTGGCGAATGTTCTCAACGCCCGCACAACCAGAAGTGAATCACCATGGCTGTGCCAGGAGTAAGATAGTGCCATCAGGGGGCCGAACGTGATTTGATCCACCGCGTGTTGCTCCGGACTTCACTCAGGGAATATGTCATTCAGACAGCAGAATCCAGAAAAAAATCAACCGGCGGTGCACAGTGAAAAAATATCGCTGCTCATTTTGTTGTAGAAAAAAGTACCCACTTTGGGCGTGCCCTCCCTGGTTTTACCGGGCGCCTGGTCTTTTTCCCAAGCTCACCCAACGCGACTGAACAGCAGATCCCAAACACCATGCCCCAGGCGGTGGCCGCGTTTTTCAAACTTGGTCAGAGGGCGGAAATCGGGCCTTGGGGAGTAGCCATTGTCGGCGGCCATGTTGGCAAAACCATCAGCACTGCTCATCACTTCCAGCATCTGTTCGGCGTAGTTTTCCCAGTCCGTGGCCAGGTGAATCACACCACCGATGGCCAGCTTGGGGCGAATCAGCTCGATAAAGGCCGGCTGGATCAGACGACGTTTGTGGTGACGTTTTTTATGCCAGGGGTCCGGAAAATAGATCTGTACCCGCGACAGGCTGGCATCAGGCACACACCGCTTCAATACTTCGACAGCATCATCGCAGTATGTTCTCAGATTGCTGATGCCGGCCAGACGTGCTTCGTTCAACAGGCTGCCGACGCCGGGTCGGTGTACCTCAATACCGATAAAGTGTTTGTCACTTTCCCGTGTCGCCATGGCGACCAGCGAGTGCCCCATACCGTAGCCTATTTCCAGTACCCGTGGTGCCTCATCGGTAAAAGCCTGTAAAAAGCCCGTAGAACCCTGTGCCAGAGTCAGGCCCCACTCGTGCCAGCCGTCATCCCAGCCTCGCTGTTGCCCTGTGGTCATGCGACCGGCACGCAGGACAAAGCTTTTGATCTGCCGTTTATGGAGGATTTCCTGCTGGTCATCAGTCTCGTTGACTGGTTTCACCGTATCATTCATTGGGTTCAGTGAGTTCGTATAAACAGTGGCGCCTAAGATACCGGCAGGGAACTAAATTGCAACTGTTTGGGCAAAGTCGGCAGAAGCACGTTTATTCGATGCCTGCCGGTATGTTCCCCGTGTTCAAGGCAGGTCCCAGTGAGTGATCAGTGGTTACTTAAGAGTTGTCTTTAAACAATCTCCACATCTCAGGACGCAACCCGCTACCCACAAAGGCTCAACCGTTTGTGCTTTGGCGGGCAGCGGGTAGCGTCCCTGAAAATGTGGAAATCATTTCAGGACAATTACTTAGGGTGGGCATTAAGCACCTACTCCCCTGACATACCCGGCAGAGGGTGTCGCAAAAAGCTCTGAAAAGAAGGAAAACCACGAAGAACACGAAG
>JAQFVO010000672.1 GCA_027942505.1 Endozoicomonas sp.
GCAACTGCGGCAACCTGACGGCGGCCGTCGGCGCCTTTGCCATCTCTCACGCTCTGGTGCCATCGGTGCCCGAACACGGTCTTGCCAAAGTTCGAATCTGGCAGGCCAATATCGGTAAAACCATTATTGCCCATGTGCCGGTTGCGGGCGGAACTGTGCAGGAGTCCGGTGACTTTGTTCTCGACGGTGTCGCTTTTGCAGCAGCAGAGATTAAGCTGGAGTTTCTCGATCCGGCTGGCAGTTCTGATGCGCTGTTTCCCACCGGACAACTGGTTGACCAATTGGCTGTTCCCGGTGTTGGAACCCTGTCAGCGACGCTGATCAATGCCGGCATCCCAACCATTTTTGTTCATGCAGCAGGGGTCGGTTACGCCGGTACTGAGTTGCAACAGAGTGTCAATAACGATCCGCAGGCGCTGGCTTTATTTGAACAGATCCGGGCCAGTGGTGCCTTACGTATGGGGCTGATCAATAAACTGAGCGAGGCTGGTGCCCGGCCACATGTGCCCAAAGTCGCCTATATCGCGCCACCAGCCGCTTACGTCAGTGCCGGTGGCCGGGAAATAGCTGCACAAGAGATCGATCTGCTGGTGCGGGCGCTGTCCATGGGGCAGTTGCACCACGCCATGATGGGCACTGCCGCTGTTGCTATCGCTGCTGCCGCGGCAATACCCGGAACTCTGGTCAGCCAGGTTTGTGGGCCATGCAACTCTGTCCGCTGCGGCCATCCTTCCGGCATCCTCAGCAGTGGTGCACAGGTCAGGCAAGATAACGGTCGCTGGTCTGTTGCCCGGGTCACCATGAGCCGCAGTGCCAGAGTACTTATGGAAGGAACCGTCCGGGTCCCGGCTGCATAGCAATTGTGCTTAAATAACGGCCACATTTTGCTGTTATTCAGCCAATAAAAACCTGCCACACAGACACAGATGTTCATGACGATGGTTTGTCACCCTCCGTCATGAAAGCTTTTGCCACAGAGACACGGAGGATAAGCTTTTTTCTCTTCTCCGTGTCTCTGCCTCCATGGCAAATGATGTTTTTTAGCGTTATTTGTCCCTGACATGGATAGACCAATCATATTATCGGACATTATTTTCGGCTAACCCAGATATTCCCTTCGGTAATTACTAAGTGAAAACATCAAATTAA
>JAQFVO010001420.1 GCA_027942505.1 Endozoicomonas sp.
GCCTTGAACCACAAAACCGGTTGAATAATACCCTGAATGATCGGACGATCAATTTTCAGGATAAAATTTTTTTCCCCTGCCTCTTGAAAATAAAATCCTTTACCCATACTAAGTGGAACACCTGATAAGGTTGCGCTGCAAAGCAGGTTTTCGCTTTGCATGAAATCTGATTAAACCAAGCAAACTGTTGGAGAAGTAATCGATGAAAATCCGTCCGTTGCGTGATCGCGTGGTCGTTCGTCGTGTCGAAGAAGAGACTACCTCTGCTGGTGGTATTGTGCTGCCAGGTTCTGCGACTGAAAAGCCTAACCAGGGCGTTGTGGTTGCAGTGGGCGATGGCGCGTACCTGGACAATGGCGACAAGCGTCCTGTTGGCGTCAGCGTGGGTGACAAGGTGATCTTCGGTAAATACGCAGATTCCAACACCGTGAAGATTGACGGCGAAGAGCTGATCATTCTGTCTGAAAGCGACATTTCCGCCGTTCTGGAAGGCTGATTGTTCGTCTGCAGCCGGTAATTTTTTGATTTCGCACATTTCTTAAGGATCACCAACCATGGCAGCTAAACAAGTTAAATTTGGCGATGAAGCTCGCAAGGAAATGCTCAAGGGCGTTAACATTCTGGCTGATGCGGTCAGGGCGACTCTGGGTCCAAAAGGTCGTAACGTCCTGCTGGAGAAGTCTTTCGGTGCTCCAACCATTACTAAGGACGGTGTCTCCGTCGCCAAAGAGATCGAGCTGAAAGACAAGTTCCAGAACATGGGTGCTCAGCTGGTTAAAGAGGTTGCTTCCCAGGCCAACGATCAGGCCGGTGACGGTACTACCACGGCCACCGTACTGGCTCAGTCCATCCTCAACGAAGGCCTGAAGTACGTTGCCGCTGGCATGAACCCAATGGACCTGAAGCGCGGTATCGACAAAGCGGTCACGGCCGTTGTTGAGCAGCTCAAGGCGATGTCCACGCCTTGTGCGGACAGCAAGTCCATCGCCCAGGTCGGCACCATCTCTGCTAACTCTGACGAAGTGGTCGGTCAAATCATTGCCCAGGCCATGGAAAAAGTCGGCAAAGAAGGGGTTATCACCGTTGAAGAAGGCAGCGGGCTGGACAACGAACTGGACGTTGTCGAAGGCATGCAGTTCGACCGCGGCTATCAGTCTCCCTACTTCATCAACAACCAGGAAAGCATGTCCTGCGAGTTGGAAAATCCGTACATCCTGCTGGTGGACAAGAAGATTTCCAACATTCGTGACCTGCTGCCAATCCTGGAAGCTGTGGCCAAGGCTGGCAAGCCGCTACTGATCATTGCCGAAGACGTTGAAGGCGAAGCCCTGGCGACGCTGGTGGTCAACAACATGCGTGGCATCGTTAAAGTGGTTGCTGTTAAAGCGCCAGGCTTTGGCGACCGTCGCAAGGCCATGCTGCAGGATATCGCTATCCTGACCGGCGGTACTGTCATCTCTGAAGAGATCGGCCTGTCTCTGGAAACCGCTACTCTGGACGACCTGGGTTCTGCCAAACGTGTTCAGATCACCAAGGACACCACCATCATTGTTGATGGCGCTGGCAACCAGATTGACATCGCTGCCCGTGTTGAACAGATCCGTGCTGAGATCGAAAACTCCTCTTCAGACTACGACAAAGAGAAGCTGCAAGAGCGCGTGGCCAAGCTGGCTGGCGGTGTTGCCGTGGTTAAAGTGGGTGCTGCCACTGAAGTCGAGATGAAAGAGAAGAAAGCGCGTGTTGAAGACGCCCTGCACGCTACTCGCGCTGCCGTTGAAGAAGGCGTGGTTGCCGGCGGTGGTGTTGCCCTGGTTCGTGCCCTGTCTGCCATCAACGTTGAAACCGCTAACGATGAGCAGCGTGCCGGTGTTGAGCTGATCCTGCGTGCCCTGGAAGGCCCGATCCGTCAGATTGCCACTAACTCTGGTGACGAAGCCTCTGTGGTTGTTGACAAAGTGAAGGCGGGTACTGGCAACTTCGGTTACAACGCGGCTACCGGTGAGTACGGCGACATGATTGAAATGGGTATCCTCGATCCTGCCAAGGTAACCCGTGCCGCTCTGCAGGCTGCGGCTTCTGTTGCTGGTCTGATGATCACTACCGCGGCCATGGTTGCCGATGAGCCACAGGAAAACGCACCTGCTATGCCTGACATGGGTGGCATGGGCGGTATGGGTGGCATGGGCGGAATGATGTAATACGGCTTTCGTCGTTTACATTGCCGTTTTCGAGGGTGTCGCAAAAAGCATAAAAGCCTTGAACCACGAAGGACACGAAGGACACAAAGGAAAAGAGAAAAGCTCTTCTTTGTGCTCTTCGTGGTTCCCTCCTTTTCAGAGCCTGTTGCGACGCCCTCCTTCACCCGATTGTACTGCGAGTGGCCAGTAACTTTTTGTTTCTGGTTGCTCTGGCTTTCACAAGCCTCCCCGGTGGGCCCGGACCTGCCGGTGAGTCTCACCGTAAGTAGGACTTTGAGTCACATGCCTGGTGCTGACTGCTCCTGCTCTGTCTGCCAGTTCTGTTGCGCACTCTCACTCCTTGGCATTTAACAGTTTTACAGTGACGACTGACGGGGTATCCTTGCCCGTTGCTATGCCAGTGAATTTGTCACCTCACTCTTTGTGTTTCAATACGGGCTTTATCAACATGACCACGGACCAGAATTTTGTTGCAATTGGTCGGCGCACCATCCAGATCGAAAAGGATGCCATTGATGCCCTGTTGCCCCGCATTGGCGAACAGTTCAGCAAGGCTTGTCGTCTGATGCTGGAGTGCCGGGGGCGGATTGTGGTGGTGGGCATGGGCAAGTCCGGACACATTGCCCGCAAAATCAGTGCCACACTCGCCAGTACGGGTACACCGGCGTTTTTTGTTCATCCGGGCGAAGCCAGTCACGGTGATATGGGCATGATCACGGCAGGGGATGTGGTCCTGGCCATCTCCAATTCCGGCGAAACCGCTGAAGTGCTGACCTTATTACCACTGTTTAAGCGAATGGGGGCACCGCTGCTCAGCATGACCGGCAAACCTGCCTCCACCCTTGCTCGGGCGGCGGAGGTTAATCTTGATACCGGTGTTGATAAGGAGGCCTGCCCGCTCGATCTGGCTCCGACATCAAGCACTACCACGCAGCTGGTGATGGGGGATGCGTTGGCCATCGCTTTGCTGGAAGCGCGGGGCTTTACCGCCGAAGATTTTGCCTTCTCCCATCCGGGCGGCGCCCTCGGACGCCGGTTGCTGCTGAAAGTGCAGGATATAATGCACGAGGGCAGCCGTATACCTGCAGTGCCCAAGGGGGCCAGGCTGGGTGAGGCGCTGCTGGAAATGACCCGTAAAGGGTTGGGTATGACTTCCATTATTGATGAGAATCGGGTGGTGGTTGGCGTCTTTACCGATGGTGATTTGCGCCGCGCCCTGGATCATGGTGTTGATCCGCGTAACACCACCATTGATGAGGTTATGACGGTTCAATGCACCACCATCTCGCCCGACATACTGGCCGCCGAGGCATTGAGGATTATGGATGATCGCAAGATCAATGCCTTGATCTGTGTGGATAGCGATCGGCATGCGGTGGGGGCGATCAATATGCATGACCTGCTCAAAGCCGGCGTGGTTTAACGGGAATGGAGCGTGGATGGCGTACCGCAATTATTTGATCATTTCAACAATCCTCCTTCTGGTCGCTGGCTATTGGCTCTATGACGGCTCAATGGGCGGGATTAACCCCATTGGCCGGGCGAAGCAGCACATCGAACAAGGGGCGGATTATTTTATTACTGATGCTCTGATCAAGGAGTATAACGTCGATGGTGTCCTGGACTATCAACTGGTTGCCGACACCATCTCGCATTTTTCGCACAATGACACCACGTTGTTGCAACAGCCGTTATTGACCACCTTTGGTGAAAATGGCGAGGTGACTACTACCCGATCAGTGCATGGCAAATTATTACCCGGTGGCGATGATATTGAGCTGTGGGATAATGTCGTCATCATCCAGTCCCGACCCAGTGCTGAGAATCCGGAGGGTGAGTTGGTGCAGCGTGTTCGGATGGATACGGATTTCATCATCGTGACCCCCGATGAAGCGTATGCCGATACCGACCGTCCGGTGGTGATCGCCAACCCCACTGGTGTCACCCGGGCCATCGGTATGAGCACCTGGTATCAGGAGGGTAAAGTGCACTTGAAGTCTGCGGTAAGGGGCGTCCATGAGTTTGGGCAAGGTGCGGATTAACAGCGATCAACTCTCCGGTTTGGAAAACGACAATACATGAATAATTTTCTTCCTTATGGCACCAGCGCACCGGCCTGTTTTGTACGGCAGTGGTTGCTTGCCCTGGTATTTCTTCCGGTTATGGCCCAGGCGTTGCCAGGTGACCGGCAACAGCCAATCAACATCAGCTCCGACACGGCCGACGTGAATACCCGAGAGGGCATCTCTGTTTACCGGGGCGATGTGGTGGTGACTCAGGGTACTACCCGGATTACCGGGGATGTCGTCACCGTTTACAGCAATGATCGCGAAGTTTCCCGGGTGATTGCCGTAGGGGAGGAGCAACTTGCTTACTACGAAGAGCAACAGCCTGGCGACCAGGGCATCATTCAGGCGTGGGGTGAGACCATCCGTTATGACGTCAGTGGTGACCAGATTGAGCTGATCAGAAATGCCCGGCTGACTCAGAATGGTGATATCTTCACGGGCGAAAAGATTGACTACAACCTGGTGCAGCAGACGGTCAACGCCTGGGGTGACCGGGAGCAGGGAGCTGGTGGCCGGGTACAGATGGTGCTCCAGCCAAGACAAAAACGTGATGACAGCACACCTTGAGAGGTTGTTGCAAAAGCTATAAAAGCCTTGAACCACAAAGACACTAAGGCACAAAGGATGCCTTTTGTGTTTGCCGGGCGTAGTCAGCCCGGAAAAGCTTTATTTCTTTGTGTCTTCGTGATTTTGTGGTTTTTCAGGGTCTTTTGCGGCAATCGTTTAAACGGGTTTTATGAAGCAGGCAAGATTACCGGATGGCAATCCTCAAGGCAGAACACCTCAGTAAGAGTTACAAAGGCAGACAGGTCGTTCAAGATGTCTCTGTGCAAGTGCACAGCGGCCAGATTGTCGGCCTCCTTGGCCCTAACGGAGCAGGCAAAACCACCTGTTTTTACATGATTGTCGGATTGGTCAGGGCCGATGGTGGCAGGATTAGCATTGATCAGCAGGATCTCACGTTTCGTGCCATGCATGAGCGGGCTCGTGCCGGTATTGGCTATCTTCCCCAGGAAGCTTCAATCTTTCGTCGTCTTTCAGTGCAGGATAATATTCTGGCTATCCTGGAAACCCGCAAAGACCTGAACAAAAAGCAACGCATAGAAAAAATGGAATCGCTGCTCAATGAGTTTAACATCAGCCATATCCGTGCCAGTGAGGGTATGGCGCTTTCGGGTGGTGAGCGACGGCGGTCAGAAATTGCCCGGGCGCTGGCCACCGACCCGACGTTTATCCTGCTCGATGAGCCGTTTGCCGGTGTTGATCCGATCTCCGTGGGTGATATCAAGGCTATTATTCGCCACCTGCAAAAACGGGGGATCGGTGTGTTGATTACCGATCACAATGTGCGCGAAACTCTCGATATCTGTGAGAAGGCGTATATTGTCAGTGAAGGGCATATCATCGCCGAGGGGGATAGCAAAACCGTACTGGCCAACCAGAAGGTGCGGGATGTATACCTGGGGCATCAATTCAGCCTTTGATTT
>JAQFVO010001428.1 GCA_027942505.1 Endozoicomonas sp.
ATGGTGCATTAACCCGGGCCCCAGCGGCCAGCAGGGCAGCAGCCAGCTCCCGGTGGCCGTTCTGAGCGGCGATGAACAGGGGAGTGGCGCCATCCTTGCGCGGTGCATTAACCCGGGCCCCGGCGGCCAGCAGGTCAACAGCCAGTTGCCGGTGGCCGTTCTGGGCGGCGAGGTACAGGGGGGTGGCACCATTCTTGCGCGGTGCATTAACCTCGGCTCCAGCGGCCAGCAGGACAGCAGCCAGCTCTCGGTGGCCTTCCTGGGCGGCGAGGAACAGGGGGGTGACGCCACACTCGGTCGATGCATTAACCTGGGCCCCGGCGGCCAGCAGGTCAACAGCTAGCTCCCGATGGCCGGCCTGGGCGGCAATGTGCAGGGGAGTGGCGCCATCCTTGTGCCGTACATTAACATGGGCCCCGGCAGCCATCAGGTCAGCGGCCAGCTCCCGGTGGCCATGTTGGGTGGCGATGCACAGCAAGGGAACCTTTTTACCGCTAACGGCATTCAGAAAAGGCTGGTTAGCCATCGAAGGGTACGATACCAACAACGGAGCAATAAAATCACGCCGCCCCAGCCGAACAGACCTGAGTATTGGCGACTCAACAAACGGATTTGTCTCATTGTCATCATCGAATAGAGATGAGCTTTCACGAACCAGTGGTACGGCGATACTGCGACACACGGCACAGGTTTGCTTGCCAATGTCCCTGGTTTTAAGCCATTCGGTGATGCAAGCCTCGTGATAACGATGATTGCAGGGCGTAACAACCACCTTGTGCTGTTGGAAATATCCCTCGTAACATATCGGGCAACAATCCAAATCGCCAACAGCTGCAGGGCAAGGGTCAGAGGGACGAAAAAGAGCAGGATTAATCACTGGAAACCATAACAAAGAGTTATTGGATGCCGACTGAGACAAAAAAAAATTCAGAAGTATCCTGAATCACCGGCTGAAAATTACAGTGCTGCCTGAGCGGACCGACAGATGAGCATCATTTGTGCGTTCATGAACCGGCCTGGCGCCGCGGTCTCCCGGGTCTTACTGGAACTGGCAAGGGGTGTCAGAAGAGGTATCTCAGCCGGCTGCTAAGGCCAGGGCAGAGGGGGAAGCGGCTTGCACAGCCGAGTCTCAATTTTTCTTGTCTGGCTTACTAATTTGCATTTGTTCAAACCTGGCGAACATAGCCGACACCTGGCTTTTGCATAATTCCTGAGTTTCGGGCGAGCGATAATGTCTTATCCTCTTCTGGTGCGCCTCCAGTCAACTAGCATTTGGACAATATCGTCATGATGATTTTCTCTTGCTGCCTGAATTGCCGATTTTTTCATCAGTGAGCCGAATATTCGCCATCTTTTCTTAATGTCAGCCCCTGCGCACAGCAGGACAGCAACCACCTCCCGATGGCCGTTCTGGACGGCAATGTGCAAGGGGGTGGCGCCACACTCACTGAGCGTATTAACCCAGGCCCCAGCGACCACCAGGATAGCAACCAGCTCCAGGTGGCCGTTCTGGGCGGCGATGTACATGGGAGTGGTGCCATCCTTGCGCGTTGTATTAACCTGGGCCCTGGCGTCCAGCAGTTCAGCAGTCAGTTCCAGGTGGCCGTTCCGGGCGGCGATGAACAGGGGGGGGTGCCATCCTCGCACGTTGCATTAACCCGGGCCCCGGCGGCCAGCAGGTCAGTAACCAGATCCAGATGGCCGTTCTCGGTGGCGATGAGCAGGGGGGTGACGCCACCCCTGCTCAGTGCATTAGCCTGTGCCCCGGCGGCCAGCAGGACAGCAGCCAGCTCCCGGTGGCCGTTCTGGGCGGCGATGTACAGGGGAGTGGTGCCATCCGTACATCACTCTCCTTCAGAAACAC
>JAQFVO010000690.1 GCA_027942505.1 Endozoicomonas sp.
ATAATGTTTGTAAGTTGTTCTTGTGCCTCTTAGTTAGTTAATGTTTTCTTTTTTAGCGTAATTTTTGTTGCTCTTCAAGTTGTTCTGATAATTTTTTTAATTGTGTCGCTTGTCGATTCAAAATAATTGGCACTGTGCCATCCTGTTATAAACTAACACGACTCAGCTGTGAAAGTAGTTCTGCTCGCGATTTCAGGCCCTCCGGCTTTAAACGTACTTTGCCTTCCAAGTCAATAACACGGATTGCCCCAGATCCTCTTTCAGAAACGAAAACTATACCACTGGTAAAACAAAGGTCCCTTGCATCCTTGAATGTCTCTTTCCGAACGTGAACATCAACTGGTTGATGCAAACGTAATTCCACGAGACGAGCCTCTTGAGATTCGAAGTCAATAATCTGTCGGTGGTCGAGTGGTGCCTGGAGCGGGGTTTCAGCACGCCGCTTACAGACTCTCAACGGAGTTGTTTCTCCATGGCCTGCGAACATGGCAACCTGTCTATGCTCCGCCGGCTCTGTCAGCACGTGGGAGGGGTTGCTGTGGCTGACGCCTTAACGGGGGTGGATCAATCCATGATGGCAGCAGCTGCCAACAAAGGCAGGCTGCACATAATGAAGTGGTTGGTTGCGCAAGGCTTGAATCCACTAGTGCCCCATGTTGCAGATGAGGTTGAGCCAATATATTTCGCGGTTACTAGTGGGCATTTACACATTGTTAAATGGCTGCATGAACTGGGTGCCCCTCTCAACCAGATTGGTGTGGATGGCAGTTCGCTCATGCTCACGGCGATTTCCAATGGCCAACTGCCAGTGGCTCGATGGTTGTGGCAGCAGGGGGTGGAGCCGCAAGAAGCGTCTCTCCATGGTATGGGTGCACTGAGTCTGGCTATTATCAAAAATCAGGGCGAGATGTCGCTGTGGTTGTTGCGTCTGGGCTGCACCTTAACCGCAGAGCATATCGAAGATGCCTTGCGAACTAAGAATCTCCGGTTGATCGGCGTTTTGTACGAGTCATTGCCAGTGGCAAGAAGAGCAGAGTTTGCTGGCCGCTTACGCCTGAGGCAAAAATATTGGTTGCTGTGGGTTCTCGGGATTCGCTGTGCGGGAGGCATTACTGAGGAGAAGGCCGATGCCGCGATTGCCCGCTATGACTCCTTCGGCAGCACTAGCCTGAGGCAGCAGTCCATGCAGGCCGTTGCCAGAATTATCCGCCATAAAAACACCAGCTGGGCGAGCGTTTCTGACAGCCTGCGCCGTTTGCCGTTACTGCCAATCCTGAAAAAAGAACTGCATGAGCTGCTGGAGACGCGTTTCTTCCCATAATCAGTTCTCAGGAACTGTCATTTAATTACTTCAACATTTCAAGGGGCGCTACCCGCGCTTGCTTCTGCGGGCGGCGGGAAGCGGGCAGCGGCTTTATCCGGGAGAAAAACGTGATTAGCGCAAGATATGGTCAATTTTATTGATCACTTCGTTATAATGGCCGTTTTGCCTTAATCAGAGATCACTCTCCCGGGTGGGAACTTGTGTATGAAGACTAACGAAATACGTTCTGCTTTTTTGGACTACTTCAGGGAAAATGGCCATGAGGTGGTAGCCAGTAGCTCCCTGGTGCCCCATGATGACCCAACCCTGCTGTTTACCAATGCCGGGATGAACCAGTTCAAAGATGTTTTTCTCGGCCGTGAGCAGCGCAGCTACCAGCGCTCTGCCACCTCCCAGAAGTGTGTCCGTGCCGGGGGTAAGCATAATGACCTGGATAACGTCGGTTATACCGCCCGACACCACACCTTTTTCGAGATGCTGGGCAACTTCAGTTTTGGGGATTACTTCAAGAAAGAGGCTATTGAGTTTGCCTGGAACTTTCTCACCGGTACCTTGCAGTTACCCAAAGAGCGACTGTGCGTCACGGTTTATGCCTCAGACGATGAAGCGTACAACATCTGGTTGAATGATATTGGTGTTGCCGCAGAAGATATAATCCGCATCGGTGATAACAAAGGCGCACCGTACGCATCCGACAACTTCTGGCAGATGGGCGACACTGGGCCGTGTGGTCCCTGCAGCGAGATTTTCTACGATCACGGTGATCATATCTGGGGTGGTCGTCCGGGCACGCCAGAAGAAGACGGTGACCGGTTTATCGAGATCTGGAATATCGTGTTTATGCAGTACAACCGCCAGGCCGACGGCCAGATGCTTCCGCTGCCCAGACCATCCGTGGATACCGGCATGGGGCTGGAGCGCATCGCGGCTGTTATGCAACATGTCAACAGCAACTACGATATTGACCTGTTCCAGGCCTTGCTCAACGATGCCTCGCAGGTGCTCAGCGGTGTGGCCACCACTGAAGCCTCACTGCGTGTTATTGCCGATCACATCCGTTCATGCAGCTTCCTGATCAGCGACGGCGTTATGCCATCCAACGAAGGTCGGGGTTACGCCTTGCGCCGGATCATCCGTCGTGCCTGTCGTCATGGCCATAAACTCGGCGCCACCGACGCCTTTTTCTACCGGCTGGTGGGGTCACTGGCCAAAGTGATGGGTGAGGCCTACCCGGAACTGATCAACAATCAAGCCCAGATTGAGCGTGTGTTATTGCAAGAAGAAGAGCAGTTCAATCGCACCCTCGACAAAGGCATGAAGCTACTGGAAGAGCACATAGCTGCTATGCATGGTGAGGTGATTTCCGGTGCGACCGTGTTTACTCTGTACGATACGTACGGTTTTCCCGTTGACCTGACTGAAGACATCGCCCGCGAACGTAACCTGACCGTTGATCTTGAGGGTTTTGAGCAGGCGCTGGCCGCCCAGCGTGAGCGAGCCCGTGCTGCCAGCAAGTTTGGTGCTGATTATAACAGTCAGCTGGTGTTGACAGGGGCAACCACCTTTACCGGTTACGAGCACACAGCGGGTCAGGCACGGGTACACTCCCTGTTTGTCTCCGGTGCGCCGGTAGCGGCCGTTACTGCCGGTCAGCAGGCCACAGTGGTGCTGGAACAGACGCCGTTCTACGCTGAATCCGGTGGCCAGGTGGGGGATACCGGCCTGTTGAACTTTGCCACCGGACAGGTTCGGGTGGTGGATACCCGCAAGCAGGGTGCCCACCATCTGCACATTGTTGAAGTGGTCTCTGGTGAGCTGCAACAGGGCGAAGAGGTATCGGCCGATGTGGACGCCGACAAGCGTCAGGCCATCGCTCTGAATCACTCCGCTACCCATCTGCTGCACGCAGCCTTGAGGCAGGTGCTGGGCGAGCACGTCACTCAGAAAGGCTCGCTGGTTGACTCAGAACGACTGCGCTTTGACTTTTCCCACGCGCAGGCACTCAAGCCTGACGAACTCAGGCACATTGAAGCGCTGGTTAACCTACAGGTGCGCGCCAATACCCCAATCCAGACAGAACTGATGGCCATGGATGCCGCCAAAGCCAGGGGGGCCATGGCCCTGTTTGGTGAGAAATATGCCGATGAAGTGCGCGTTTTGAGCATGGGTACAGATGGTTTCTCCATCGAGTTGTGCGGTGGCACCCACGCAGAGCGGACCGGTGATATCGGTGGCTTTCGTATTGTTGGTGAAAGTGGCATTGCTGCCGGTGTGCGCCGGATTGAGGCGGTGACCGGGGCAGGGGCTGAAGCTTTTGTGCACAGTCGTTTTACCGACCTGGATAATGCCTGTCGTCTGCTGAAGGCCAGGCCGGAGAACCTTGAAGCAAAACTCCAGGGGCTGATTGCCCAGGGTAAAAGCCTGGAAAAAGAGCTACAGCAGCTGCAACAAAAGCTGGCCAGTGCCGACAGTGCTGACCTGGTTGCCCGGGCTGTTGAGGTCAAGGGTGTCAGGTTGCTGGCCGCAGAGGTGACCGGAGTTGAGGCGAAATCCCTGCGTGATATGGTTGATCAGCTGAAGAACAAGCTCGGTTCCGGGGTGGTGTTTCTGGCCACCAGAGACGAGGGAAAGGTGCCTCTGGCTGCCGGTGTGACCAAAGACCTGGCCGATCGGGTTAAGGCTGGTGAGTTGCTCAGGATGGTCGCTGAGCAACTTGGTGGCAAAGGCGGCGGTCGGCCGGATTTTGCCCAGGGTGGTGGATCTCAGCCGGAACATCTTGAAAGTGCAATGTCGTCTATCAAGGATTGGTTGGCCAAACAGCTATAAACAATAATAGTCGTTTATACGGTAACGCCAGACAATTGCCGGCTATGGATGACCGGTTCAGGCTGTTATAAGTGGGTCACCGCACATACGGGTGACCCATTTTTATTGCCGCAAAGCATACACCCCCCAAAAAAATCATGATACATTCTGCCATCCACTGAGTGATAGAGATGGCAGTTTACACTGTCAGGCGTCTGCCTGAATCTGCTTTGAACAGTGTGGGTGAGGTTTGACGGGGCGTCACTGGAGCTGGTTCAGGGATGTCTGGGCTCAGGTCATGGTTGGTTTAGGCAGAACGAGAAAGATGGCGCTGATAGTACAGAAATATGGCGGCACCTCGGTTGGCACTACTGAGCGTATTCAGGGCGTTGCCGACAAGGTGCGGGGGTTTCGCGAACAAGGGCACGACGTTGTGGTTGTTGTTTCTGCCATGAGTGGCGAAACCAACCGGCTGGTGGCGCTGGCCCAGTCCATGCAGGCACAGCCCTCGCCCAGAGAGCTGGACGTGCTGCTCTCTACGGGTGAGCAGGTCACCATGGCGCTATTGAGTATGGCCCTTGCAGACCGGGAGTGCCCGGCCATTTCCTATACGGGTGCTCAGGTTGCCATCGTCACTGATGACGTTCACACTAAGGCCCGGATTACCCATATAGGCACGGAGCGCATTCTCAATGATTTGCACCAGGGACGGGTGGTGGTGGTGGCTGGTTTTCAGGGGTGTGATGAGCAAGGTAACATCACCACGCTCGGCCGCGGTGGCTCTGACACGACGGCCGTGGCCCTGGCTGCGGCTCTGAAAGCCGATGAGTGCCAGATTTATACCGACGTGGATGGCGTTTACACCACCGATCCCCGGGTGGTTCAGGACGCCCGCCGCCTGGACCGGATTACCTTTGAAGAGATGCTGGAAATGGCCAGTCAGGGCTCCAGGGTCCTGCAGTTGCGGGCGGTGGAGTTTGCTGGCAAATATAATGTTAACCTGAGAGTTCTGCATACCTTCCAGGACGGCCCTGGAACCCTGATTACACTGGACGAGGGCAGCGCCATGGAGTCACCCGTCGTATCCGGCATCGCGTTCAATCGCGACGAAGCCAAACTGACGATCAAGGGAGTGCCGGATGTTCCCGGCGTGGCAGCAAAGATTCTTGGCCCGATCAGCAGGGCCAATATCGAAGTGGATATGATTGTCCAGAACACCGCTGAGGACAATACAGCCAACTTTACCTTCACCGTGCATCGCAATGACTACCAGCGTACTAAAGAGGTGGTTGAGCAGATCATGGCTGATCTTAACGCCCATGAATACGAAGGTGATACGAAAATTGCCAAGGTATCCATTGTTGGTGTTGGCATGCGCTCCCACGTTGGGGTGGCCAACCAGATGTTTGAGGCTCTGGCGGCAGAAGGCATAAATATTCAGATTATTTCCACCTCGGAGATCAAAGTTTCCGTTGTTATCGCCCAAAAGTATCTGGAACTGGCTGTACGGGCACTGCACACTGCTTTTGATCTGGACAGGGAACCAATGGACGATAAGAGGGTCTAAAAAAGTACGGCACCCGGGATAAGTGGCTAACAGAGGATGCCCGCCTGGTGTATCCGGTTGCCGTAATCTTGATTTAATTTTGGAACAATTGTTGGAACAGGTGCAGGTGCATGTACAGGAACAATAGTTGCCAGAGCCTGCGGGCTAGGGTGTTGGGTATTGAAGCCTTTTGAGCAGGTAAAAATACGAATGGAAATCCTGTACTTGGCGGCTAGACTGACTTTGCTGAGTAATTCTTAAGCATGAATGGTTGGGCTGGCATATACTTTATTACCTTGAACTGAGTACCAAAGCAGTTTGCGTATCAGGCAGTTAAGTATTAGACAGTGTCTGTTATTAGGCTGGTGTCGTGTGTGTTACACGATGCTATTCGCTTTCATTGGCCTCCAACCAGTGCATCAGCGTGCTCAGAATTGACGGTTGTTGACTTAACACAGATGTAAATAAGGAGATTGAAATGCTGATTCTGACTCGCCGCGTAGGAGAGACACTAATGGTCGGGGATGAGGTCACTGTTACCGTTCTTGGTGTCAAAGGTAATCAGGTTCGTATCGGTGTCAACGCCCCTAAGGAAGTGGCTGTTCATCGAGAGGAAATTTACCAGAGGATCCAAAAAGAAAAAGAGCACAAAAGAGGTGGAAGTGCCCGTTCGTTTGAGGAAGATGGTTTCGAGTCTGGTTTTGAATCTGAGTCCTACCAGTCCTATTAGAGCTTGGATTGCTGAGCTTTTCGTGAAGGTTTTACTGTAAGGTGTCTTTTGTTGTTCGTGGTTTTTGTTCGAGATGCCACGACTGACTTTTTCGCTTACTTATCTCGGTAACGCTTCAAGTATCATTCATTATGCCCTTGCACTGTGCCATCGCCTTACGACAGCCATTGTCTGTCGGAGGCCGGTGATCGGTCGCGTAAAAAACACTTGCTTTCCAAGGTGTTCAGGGTAATATACCGAAGGTCGACGGTGAGGTGGCCGAGTGGCTGAAGGCGCTCCCCTGCTAAGGGAGTATACGGTTTGTAGCCGTATCGAGGGTTCGAATCCCTCCCTCACCGCCATTTATCTTTTCTAGCTCCCTGATTTCCCTTCCTTTTACTCTGACTCATTTGTTTCAAATTACCGATGTGTCGAAGAAGTGACCGTTTTACTTAATGGATTTAGTAATATTACGTCGTTTAGATGGTGAACTCTCCCTTGTCACTAATGTGTTGCTTCACCTCCGGGAACAATGCTTAGTCTGGCGGGATGATCCGGTTCTTCTTGGAGCAGCTGAATCTCATCATTAGCGTGATTTTTGATAGCAGGGCGTAGCAAAAGGCTCTGAAAAGAAGGGAACCACAAATGTTCATGATGATGGTTCGTCACCCTCTGTCATGAAAACTTTAGCCACAGAGTCACGGAGACACAGAGGAAAAGCTTTTTTTCTCTTCTCCGTGGCAATTTTCTTTCACGGCAAAAGCCCAACCGTTTATGCTTTTGCAGGATGCGCCCCGGGAAATAGGGAAGTTTAAGAACACCCCCTCAGCATCAATGGCTCCTTAGGAGTTGTCTTTAAATAATTTCCACATTTCAGGACGCTACCCGCAGCCCGCAAAGGCCCAACCGTTTGTGCT
>JAQFVO010001438.1 GCA_027942505.1 Endozoicomonas sp.
TTTTGCTAATACCCTGGTGGTACGCACGGCAGTCGATGGACAACAACGTTTCCGGGATCTGGTATCTCAGGTGCACAGTACCGTCACCCATATGCAGCAGTATCAGGAGATCCCCTTTGAGCAGCTGGTAGAGCAGTTAGCGGTTGAGCGCGACCCGTCTCGTACGCCGCTGTTCCAGGTGCTGTTTGCGGTGCAGCACTTTACCGGTCACTGGGCCAGCGATGACACAATTCAGCAGATACCTCTACCGGATGGAGCCACCACCGTCAAATTCGATCTGACTTTGATAATTGACGACAGTACTGACTCATTTACTGGCTGGCTTGAATATCCCGTGGCCCTGTTCCGAACCGCCACCATTGAGCGACTTTGGCTGCACTATGAGCTGATACTGGAACAGGTGGTGGCCGAGCCGACGATCCTGTTGCAGGATATCAGCCTGCTCAGTCCCGATGAGTATCAAAAGATCGTCGTGGAATGGAACCAAACCGATACCAAACCACTGCCCGAACAACATAACCTCTTGCTGCACCAATTAGTTATACAGCAGGCAGAACAGTTCCCGGATGACACTTGTCTCATATTTGAAGATCGGCAACTGAGCAACAGTGAAGTGATCAAACGGGCCAACCAACTGGCTTTGACCATTCAACAACAGATAAAAGCCAGCGGTAATGGCTTGATTCCGCCAGAGACCTGCGTGGTGGTCTGCTGCCAACCCGGTCTGGAAATTAATATTGCCGCCCTGGCGGTACTAATGGCCAGCTGTGTCTATGTGCCGGTCAACCACACCGAGGCGCCAGAACGTATTGGTTTTATCCTCCACGACACCCGGACACCCCTGGTACTCACCACCGCCGGGCTACAACCACTTTTAAACAATGCGGACAAAGCAAGTGAACACCGTGAGAAAGCCAACGACACTATAAGTTTATTACTGCTCGACCAATATCTGTGGTCAGATCAGCAAGTAATTGATTTACCGTCGCCTAATATAACACCGCAAGCACTTGCTTATATTGTCTACACGTCCGGCACGACAGGCGTACCAAAAGGGGTGATGCTGGAACATAGGGCTGTGGTTATCCGAATGCTGGACAGCCTGAGCCGATTTGCAGTCAATCATCAGGATGTTTTCCTGCAACGGACAGCCCACGGTTTTGACGTGTCGATTATCGAGATGTTCTGGAGTATGGCCGCCCGGGGCGCCACGGTTATCGCCAGTGAGTCTGCCCGCCTTGATCCGTCTCTGCTTCTGCAAGTCATGACGCACAGTAATGTCTCCATTGCTCAGTTTGTCCCCTCCGTGCTGGAGGTTTTGCTGCAGGAGTTGATTCGCAAAGGCCAGAAACTACCCGACGCCCTGCGTTTATTGATTTGTGCTGGAGAAAGCTTGCCGCAAACTCTGGTTAAACGACTGTATCAACAGGGTTTAGATTC
>JAQFVO010001443.1 GCA_027942505.1 Endozoicomonas sp.
ATATTGTCTTCTTGGCCGGTCCTCTCAAAGTAGTGCTGTCTGAGTATGAGTTGTTGCCGTATGCCGCCTTCTTGTCGCTGATATTTGAGGGCATAACGCCAGGGTTTCTGAAAATGCTTGGTGAACGCTTCGTCACTGGTCTGTCCAGGGTGAACCGTAAAGATGACGAGTTGTTCACTGCAATAACAGAACTGCTTGCCCAGATTGGCCAGAAGCGTGGGCGCTGGCTGGACAGGCTGGGCTGGCAGGAGCTGAGCATGCGGCACAAGTGCAGTCTGTTTTCGTCTATGGCCTACTTTTTCAAATACGGCAACAAGCTTGACCTGGTTCGCAATCTGCACCGACACGTCGGTGGTCCGTGGTTGGAAAAGTATCACTACGCCACGGTGCGAAGGTTGTCTTGCGTTGACGTGCACAGTGATCCTGACACCCGGCTGCGTGATCAGAAGGCAAGTGTTCGTGCTGTTTTTTTCTGGCTGGATGGGCGGTTTTTTGTTATCCCGGGGGACAGGGAGGATAGCCAGCCGATGGTCTGTTTCGCCGACATTGTCCAGAGTGTTATCGAGGTCATGGACTGTCGTGATCAGCAACCGAATACCTTGTGGCTTGGCGTGTGGCAGACTGTCGCCCATTGGTCGCTCCACTTTAGCAAGCACCTGAGTAACCATCTGGGGTTTGATCGAGCCATTGTCCTGCTCAATGGGGTTTTGCGCCATGTTCTTCGCTGGTCTGAGCTGGAAAGTCTGGCCTTTGAGCTGCGTCTGGTCCTGCTGGTAACGGTGCTGACAAAGTGTGAAGAACTGTTGCTCAAGCGTGACAGCGTCTTGTTTGCCCATGCCTGGTGTCAATATGAGACCAGGCTGGAATCGCTTCTGGCCAAATGTAACCAGTTTATGGGCCACTACCAGAATGCGTTCATAGTTGCAAACCAGTCAACTTCTGCTCAGCACAAGGAAGAGGTACGGTTGAACCTGTTGCTCAGGGAGTCAGCATTCCATCGTCTGAGCTGTGAAATCCATAAAACGCCCCGGCAGCAGATTCGGGAAAAACTGCAGACCTACTGCATAGCCCATGACGAAGGATGGGCTTTGAGCTATGACCATCGTGAAATGGGTACCATTGAGCTGGCCAAGTGGTATTTTTTGGCCGATGAGCATGCCGCCGCTGTTCGCAGCTTGAAGGGGGTCGATTTCAGGCGTGTCAATCTGAGCTCAAAAAAGGCTGACCTGCTTGCTCGTCATGATTTCTACCAAGCTGCAGTGGACGAGTATCACCATGCCAAGACACTGATAACCAACTCAGGCGGGGCTCTTCGGGATAAACTCGATGGCCGGCTTGCCATGACTCAGTTTTTTTGGTTTGAGGCAGAGAACAATACCGATCACTTGATTGAGGCTTACCGCCTGTCCGTTGACCTGCTCGGGCGCTGCAGTATTGAGGACCGGGGATGCTTTGAGGGAGGGCTTGTCCGTATCGTCAACGCCATGAAAAAAAACGGCTTGAGATTTGAGGACTATGTCGGGCAGACGTCGGTACTGGGCTACCTGGTCAAGGATGGCCGTGGTATCAAAAGCTGGCA
>JAQFVO010000698.1 GCA_027942505.1 Endozoicomonas sp.
TTCTGCTGGAAATGGGCATGGGCTTTACCTTTGTCGCGCGTCAACATCGGGTTCAGATTGATGACGATGATTTTTACCATGTTTTCGCGTAAAGCCTCGCCTGCGCGGCCCGGCCCAGTCAGGCGGGGATACAAGTGCGCCGTGTAAACGGTGTATTGGAGTGCCACAAACGTGGCTGAGATTGTTGGTATATCTCATACCTACTGTAGTTAGGTACGCCTGGTAACAGGCTGAAATCCTGAAAAGGAGTGCTGAACATAGCATCTACAGAAAAGGCTGAGCAAAGGGGAGCAATCCAAACGATGCCGGTCAAGGTAATGTGCCTATGGTTAAGACCATACTGTTTAAACCCTAGTCATGGCGTATCACCGCACCCGCAGCCCATGATTGCTATTGAGCTGCGCCAACCCTTGAGAGACCTCTTCTTATATGGGGTCAGTGACAGCAAATCTCAACCAACAGGGTCGGGCCACCTGAGATCAGAGCAGGCTAAATGGCGGACAGGGAACCTAAGGGCACAGTATCTCTTATGCACTGGAAACATGGGATCGCCTAAGCTGGTCATTGACCTGTATGGTGACAGAGTCTCCGTAGTACCCAATGTCAGGCTGTAATGGTACTGGCAGTCGGTAAACAATCCGGCCTATCCGGACGGTATAAGCAAGCAGTGATGCGAGTGAAAGCCGAAAGGGAGAAGGGGGAAGGGAGGCAGTGTTGTGTGATCTTTAATTTTCGACGGTAATGGATAGTGAATATGCTTTCCGGAAGAACACAACGAAAATTAGAGGGACTTGAGACTTGTTCTCGAAATGGAAAGTACCGATGTCGAGACTTGTTCAAAATGGCGCTAGAGTGCCGTGACCTCTGGTTGCAGGCATACGCCAATATCTATGCCAACAGTGGTGCAACTGCTGTGGGAAGTGATGGTGTGAGCCTTGATGGGCAATCGATTGAAAGAATTGATCATCTGATCAGTCTTTTGAAAAACAACGAATACTTTCCAGTACCATCAAGACGAGTCTACATACCCAAAGCAAATGGGAAACAACGCCCTCTGGGTGTTCCATCGGGTATGGATAAACTCGTGCAAGAAGTGTGGCGCATGTTACTGGAAGTGGTCTATGAACCAACATTCAGTATCAACTCCCATGGTTTCAGACCGGGACGATCCTGTCACACAGCTTTGAAAGAAATCCAAGCCAGTTGGACAGGCTCCAAGTGGTTCATCGAGTTCGACATTAAAGGGTACTTTGATAATATCGATCATCAGAAGTTGGTATCGATAATAGAGAAGCGCATTGATGACAGGCGATTTATTTCTGTAATCAAGCGGATGTTAAAAGCCGGATACATGGAAGAGTGGCAGTTCCACAAAACCTATTCTGGTACACCGCAAGGTGGGATAATTTCACCTATTCTTGCGAACATTTATCTCAACGAATTAGATGATTACATCAAGGAGCTTCAAGCCTCAGTTACATGCGGTAAGAAACGGCGGGATAATCCGGAGTACAACTGCATAAAGCGTCAGAAAGCCAAGGCTGAGAAAGACCTTGAACGAGTCAGACAGCATGGAGATCAAGAGGCCATAAAGAGAGCAAACCAAGAGGTGAGGGTTCAGCAGGAGTTGCTTTTTAAAACCTCATCTACTGATCAGCATGATCCCAATTATCGTCGGTTGAGATATTGTCGTTACGCAGATGACTTTCTACTGGGATTTATCGGTTCAAGGCAGGAAGCTAATGCGATCTACAGCACAATCAAAAGCCACGTTGAGACCGATCTGAAGCTTGAAATAGCAGAAGAAAAGTCTGGGATCAGGCATGCGCCGACCGAGGGATGTCAATTTCTCGGGTATAACATTGACGCAAAACCAACACCAAAAATACGGTGGGTCAAGCGAGATGGCAAACGCTTCAAGAAGCGAACAATGGCGCAACACATCTCACTAAGAGTTCCGGCTGAAAAGCTGCGTGGCTTCGCTCGCAAGAATGGCTATGGCAACTTTGCCAACAAGACAGCCATTCATCGGGCACGGATGTTAAGCCAAAGCGACGTGGAAATCGTGTTACAGGTGAATGCGGAATTGCGGGGCTTCTCGCAATATTATTCGCTGGCCAATAATGCGAAAACAGAACTGTCTGCAATTGTAGACCTTGGTAGGTTAAGCATGCTCAAAACATTGGCCTCGAAACACAAATGGGTGTAGTTCTCCTGCTACGACGACGCCTCGTTGATTAACAATTCTCCATAATTCCGGTACTCAGAACGCGAC
>JAQFVO010000047.1 GCA_027942505.1 Endozoicomonas sp.
CAACATCAGCCATCGGAGCACACCCAACATCTTGTCTTTGCGGGAAACAGCATAATTGGCATCGTATTCGTCTATTAATTTGACAATCTCCTTATTGCCGGACTGCAAGGCATACTCCCCAAGTGATTGGCCATAGTTGTGTATTTGATTTTTAAACCCGGCCTTAAGCATAATTTCAACCACCTCCTTCTTCCCGTGCTTAATGGCATGCCACAGAGGAGACAAAAAGAAGCAGGAGCGAATGCTCTGTGTGTTACAAACTCCCAACAACACCTCAACGCTTGCTGTATGGCCATTTTTTGCGGCTTCGAACAAGGCATAAAACAGACAGTTAAAATAGGATTGGTGACCCAAACCAAACGATAACGATTGTTTAATCTCGCCAAATGACAGCAAAAAATGGACGACCTCTGCCTGATCGTGCTGAACGGCCAGGGAGAGCAACGTGTCTTCTCCCTCCTTACTGCGAAAAGGTGGAACCAGGCTGCCGGCATCAAGCAGTTGTTTCACCACCGCACAATGACCGTATTCCACCGCCATGCCAATGGGAGTGTCATAGGTAGCCCAGTAACCAGCAATCTTGAATTGTGAACCCAAATCCGTCAAACAATCCACATCCACCCCTTTATCAAGGAGTTTTGTCACCAAGGCAACCTCACCCCGGGCTGCGGCTACATGCAGAGGATACTGCCCTTTTTCAGGGCCATATTTAATAGGGCTATGCACATTCAGGCCATGATCAATCAAGGCAAATGCCACCTCACGGCTCTGCGATTTTACGGCAACTGCAAATGGAGAGTTGATCCTGCGAGTATACGGGTCGTAAACAGATCGGTTGGCCAATTTTGCATTCTGTTCCAAAATCTCCTCAGCTGTACCGGCATAATCGTTCAGACATGAGTTATACAAGAGGTCACGGGCAGACATGCGAACCACCAACATAGGCTCAGCATCGACGAAACAAATAAGGCACTTTCGATTATGAACAGGAACAGATCGGAACCATCGCAAAATACAGTTACGATCGAAGAGATGCCTTTTAGGGCAGGCAAGTGCTACAACAGTTTTCGCCGGAGCCTCATTAAACTGTCTGTAACAGATAAGGCAGTGGGAACCAGTGGCAAAAGGCGCGAAAGCCATTGAATCGAGAGTCATACTTAGGGGCACTTGCCATGACATTAAAAGCATCCCTTAAGATGGACACACTAATCGTTGGAAAGTTCAAATCGAGCAAGATAAGCGACAAAAAATAGATACCCAACCAGCACGCCAGAACCGTGAACAAAGCCCGGCCAAGATCATGGCTCCATACCCCCTTTCAAACCACGCGAAAATAACGGCGCAAAAATCTCAACCCAATCATCAGCCAGGGCCAGATCACGGCGCTGGAAATAGACGGCAACAGATACCAGGGAGTTAACATGGCGTCCTCGGCAGCGGAACGCACCCAGAGCAGCACCAACTGATAGCTGGCAATCATCAGCAGCACGACGAAAGCCTGCTGCAGGGGTGGAAAAAGGCGCAACCGCCGGTGCAGACTGAGCACGATAAAGGCCACCACCACCATGCCAAGAGAGTTAAGGCCAAACAGACTGCCCTGAAAGACATCCAACATCAGGCCAGTGGCAAAGGCAAAAAACAGGCCGAATCGCTCCGGCAGGGCCATCACCCAGTAGATCACCATCAGCGGCACCCATGCCGGGCGGATCAGGGAGAGCCACTCAGGCAACGGCACAACACTGAAAATGGCGCCCAGCAGCAGCGTTATCCATACCACCCAGTGGGCGTTAGCCTGCTGAACCATTGTCCTCGCCCTCTTCCTGATCGCTCGGTTTTACTGGCTCATTCAGGTCAATCACTTTGCGAAACACCAGCAAAACAAACCGGCTACGGTTGGTTTCTGCCAGCGGCTGAACCTCAATAGTAGCGAAGGCGTCGCCAGGATTATGCCCGACGCGGGTTATCGTGCCGACCGGATACCCCTCGGGAAACGTGCCGCCCAAACCAGAGCTGGTTAACAGGTCACCTTCGCGAAAATCCCCGGTAACCGGAATGTAGAGCAGCTCAAGGTGATCTCTATGCCCATTTCCGGCGGCAATGGCACGATATTTGGTCCGATTATTTTGCACAGGAATGCGCGCCGACATATCGGTTAGCATGAGCACCCGGCTGCTCACCGGACTGACTTCCACTACTTGTCCCATAACGCCGTGGGCATCGAGAATAGCCTGACCTTCATAAACACCGTCAAGCGAACCTTTATTGATGGTTACCCGGTGCCGGAAGGGATCAGGGTCGACCCCCACCACTTCGGCCACCAGAACTTGCTCACCGACCAGTTCTGAGGAGTTTAGTAACTCTTTCAAGTGAATGTTCTGAGCAGTCAGTGAGGCCTGTTTTTGGACTTGCTGTTCCAGAATAAGGTTCCTGGCTTTTAAACGGGCGTTTTCCCGCAACAACTCGTTACGGGACATCACCGCCTGGGAGGCACTGCCCCAAAGGCGACCTGGCAGGTCAGCAAGAAACAGGATTGGCGTTGCGACCACAGTCAACCACTGGCGTGCGGGTGACAAGACGCTGTAACGATGATCAAGAAACAGTACTGCCAACGACAGAATTATCAGCAAAGCAAAACGGGTAACCAGAGACTGGCGTTGACTAAAAATTGGTTTAATACCCTGCTCCTTACCGGGCAAAAAGCAATACTCCCGAAAAAGTATTGCCGTCCGGATTGCCGGACACACTGTTTGACGTCTTATAATCGACCATCTTGAGATGGCAAACTTATCAGAGACGACCAGCAAACAGCTATCTTTGTTTTTCAGACGCGACGAAAGGAGAGCATTGCCAAGACAATACCCTCCAAACACCAACAAATCTGCCTGTATAAAACTAGTCTGTGGACAGCAAATCCATCCGATGCCGATCCATCATCTCAATGGCCCGACCACCACCACGCGCCACGCAGGTAAGCGGATCTTCAGCCACCAGCACAGGCAAACCGGTCTCTTCGCTGATCAGTTTATCCAGGTCACGCAGCAATGCACCACCACCAGTCAACACCAGGCCGCGCTCGGCAATATCCGAGGCCAGCTCAGGGGGGGACTGCTCCAGGGCACTTTTCACAGCCTGCACAATGGCGGTCAGTGACTCCTGCAGTGCTTCGAGAATCTCGCCACTGTTGAGGGTAAAGCTGCGCGGAATACCTTCAGCCAGATTACGACCACGGACGTCAATTTCCAGCAACTCGTCGCTTGGATAAGCGATGGCTATCTCCTGTTTGATGCGCTCGGCCGTGGCATCACCAATCAGACTGCCATAATTGCGACGCACATAGGTGACGATGGCATCATCAAAACGGTCACCACCAATGCGCACCGACTCAGAATAAACGACACCACTCAAAGAAATAATGGCAATTTCCGTAGTACCACCACCGATGTCGACCACCATCGAGCCACTGGCCTCTTCGACTGGCAGGCCGGCACCAATAGCAGCAGCCATTGGTTCTTCAATCAGGTAAACTTCCCTGGCGCCGGCACCGAGTACCGATTCACGGATGGCCCGTTTTTCTACCTTGGTGGATTTGCAGGGAACACAAACCAGCACCCTTGGGCTGGGCTGGATAAAACTGTTCTCATGCACCTTATTGATAAAGTGCTGCAACATACGTTCACAGACGTCAAAGTCAGCGATAACGCCGTCTTTCATTGGACGGATGGCGGTAATGTTGCCAGGAGTTCGTCCGAGCATCCGTTTCGCATCGGCACCGACAGCAACCACGCTTTTCTGCGTGCCCATGTTGCGGATAGCCACCACAGATGGCTCATTTAAAACAATGCCCTTTTCACGGACATAAACGAGAGTGTTGGCCGTTCCAAGATCGATCGACAGATCGCTGGAAAACAGACCACGTAACCTTTTCAGCATTTTTTGGTTTACCTTGACTCAAGGCGTGAGTAATTGCTGAAACTCTAACAATGCTGTAACCATAGGGCAAGCAGCAATTATGCGCTACACCGATACACCGCATGCATTATCTCAGTGAAACTGCTTATTCCCCTTGAGAAAACCGTTGGCTGCCCATACATTAGCCACTTAATTATGCTGGAGAAACCCTATGGCCATCGACACCTCTGAAGTCAAAAAGGTCGCCCGTCTAGCCCGTCTGACTATTGACGATGGTGCCATTGCCCCAACAACAACCACCATCGGCAATATACTGGCCATGGTTGATCGCATGCAGTCTGTGGATACAGTGGGAGTTCCCCCCCTGGCTCACCCGCTGGATGCCATTCAGCGCCTGCGCCAGGATGAAGTGAGCGAGACGGATCAGCGCGAACAGCTGCAAAGCTGCGCGCCCGCCGTTGAAGAAGGCCTGTTTTTGGTACCGCGCGTTATTGAGTAAGGTATTGTGGCCCACCAGCCAACCGACCGCCGCGGCAGATCATCCAACACATTGACCAATCTCATGTACGACAAAACCATTGCAGAACAAA
>JAQFVO010000183.1 GCA_027942505.1 Endozoicomonas sp.
AACAACTTTGGTCTCACTTCATGTCTGGCAAGAATGTAATTGACTTTTGAGTCAATTATCAAATAGAGAGAGCACCCCCGTAATAAATCCATTGAAACACATTTCTTTTTGCTATGTGCTTTCCTTCTACAAAAGTATCTTTATATCGTTGTATAATGACTTTTTTCACCTCGTGTAGACTTGCTGTATCTTCTTTGCTATCTCTTTTAGCAGTTGTCGTAGTTGAGGGAGTTGTCGTAGATGTTGAATTCATATTCCGGACCTTACTTCTTATTATTCGTATTTCACATACGCCGTTGGACCTATAGAATTTAAGAAGATTCAATGAAAATAAGAAAATCAGCGTCATATCTTTCATTTTGCATAACAATTGTCGTTCATCATGATAAAAAAGATATTTGCACAAAGAACTGACCCCTAGCTTTTTTACGGACGCAACGGGCTAAGTAGCTGACCATATGGAATCACATATTTCTGGCTACTTGGGCAGGTGCTATGCGAGGCACAACGGAGGGAGCATAGCCGTAACTACGTGACCCGAGTTGTAACGAAGCCCAGTGCCTGAACAAGGAGTCAGAAATATATGATTTCATGTGGTTAGCTACTTATGTTCAGGTTGGCTCACCTAACCGGCGAAATCGGTGTGTTAATATATTGAACCATCCGGTTAGTGATTCACAGGCATGCGAATGGTTTAGTACTCATTAAAGGAATAACAATAATCAGACCAATTGACTGGCAGAGTTCATCTTTGCTTTGGTTAAGGCAGGTGTTACATGGCATTAGCTTTGCAACATACAAATCAGGTACCTCAAGACGCTAGGGTACGAACGGTTATCAACCAAGTATCGAAAAATATTTCGGACTCCAACGGTAACTTCAAATCCTGGGTGGTCAAATCCTGCTGGCAGGAGCTGTCCCTGAACGGGGTGGTTTATCGGCGCTTCCTGGGTGAGACACACTGCCTGATTCAGCGCGGTATCCTCGGCCAGCCCCAGTCTTCACCGGTGACGTTCATGTCTCACGGCAGGTCACCACTGCTGACAGCTTGCCCGCGTGATACACCATTGCTTTTATCTTCTTCCCCAGTACATCTGCTCTCTTTGAGACATGGAACGGTCGAACAGCGGGTGGAAAGGCTCGTACAACTACTGATCGCCGCTGGCCTGTCCGATGCTCCTGACTCCCCTCAGAGCGCAGGAAAAGCGCAGCCTCGACATATGGATTCCGCTCACAGCAAGCCTGCCCTCTCTCCACGTTTGATGGCACTGCTGGCCAATACGGTCACACGGCTGGCCAGTGATGGCATTGCGGAGGACTCCAGAAAAGTGTTAGTTGATCTTGT
>JAQFVO010000256.1 GCA_027942505.1 Endozoicomonas sp.
GTGATGATGCAAGCCCCGATTATCAGGCAGCAATGGCCTGTACGGCAGCATGGCAGAGGCCGGTCGCACCGGACAACCTGGCCCGGGTGGATCACCTGTTCCAGTGGCTCGTGCAGTGCAATGGACGGCTGCTCGGTTTCATGGGCCCGCAGCGTTTGATGCACCTTTGTCTGTCAAACCGGGGCGCGGTGCAATTGAGTATGCACCCCCGGCGGGCAGAGATTATTGACTACTGTGCCCGGGAGATCCGCCATTTTCTGGCTGAGGTCGAGGCTTTTCTCAGCGGCTATAAACAGTTACTAATGCTGGGAACGGCCAGTGACTGTCCAGAGTATGGTCAGTGTTGGGGTGAGCTGGCCCCACTGGGTGAGCAGTTGGCGAAAGTTTGCCAATGGGTGAAGGCATCGTTGGCAACGTTCACCCAGCCATTTCTCACCAACGCTGAATTGCCATGCCGGGATAGTAACCTGCAACACTGGCTGCACAGTTGTCAGCAGCTGAGCGGGCATTTGATACGGCAGGTATTTGTCAGGCGCTGTCAGGATATCAACAGCGTTCATCAACTGGTGTTGTGGTTGCATCAGCGTTTCCTGACCATGCTTGCGCCCGTGGCCAGTGCATCAGGGCAGGGGCTTGTGCAGACTGGTTTATTGGGTGAGTTCAACAAGATCAAGTTCGTTGATTTCGCCCCGGCGCCCTCGCAACAACTGCTGGACAGAACAGGCTACAACGCCCTGATGATGATGGATGCCGACCGGGTAACAGTCCTGAATATGCCCGACTATGTGCAAATGGCCATTCAGTTGCAGTGCCACGCCTGCTCTGTGGAACTGCTGACGCAGGCTGAGGGTGGCAGAGAGCGTACCCTGCGTCTGCGCTACAGTGAAGACTTTGGCCGTGACAGCTCAATAAACGGCAAGTGGCGACGATTGTGGTATTTGGTGCAGACGCTGGCCCAATCGCCACCGGCAGCCGGTCCCGGCGTGCCAGACATTACCTATAACGAACATGCACACCAGATCCTGTTTGAATTTACCCGAATACCCTCCCGGGCAGCCATGCAGAACCTGTTTGTCGACCTGCTTGTGCTATTGCAGAGCCTGAAAAACCTCGACATAAACCTCGATGAATTCAGTCTTGATGGCAGTCAGACGGTATGGAACATGAGCACAATCCAGAAAAGGCTGGCCAACCCTGCCTTCGCAGAGGCCAATGCGCATGGGCTTGCCCATGCCTATTGGCTTATGGGCTGCCGGATAACCGGCTCCCTGATCACCCCCTGGACCCATAGTAAAGAGTTGGCCCATTTGGAAGTGACGGCCCGGATATTCAAGGATGCCAGCAACGAACGGATCGATCGGTTGCTCAACGCTCAACGTGATTCCCACAGGCGCACAGTGCTGTGGCATTTTTTGTTAACTGATCCGACCAGAGCCACTCCCTGGGTGCGACAATGGACGACCTGGCTCAGTGACGAGGCAACGGCTATCCGGCTAGTGTCTCAGAATGGTTTCATTCTGAAATTTCTTGACCCACAGCTGCGCAACAAGAGGGCCGTGGTCCGGGCTGCCGTCAAATGCGACCCGGAAGTTCTGGAGCACGCTCCGGTTCACTTTAAAAACGATGTGGATATCGTCTCCCGGGCGTTGCGCAATAGCAGGATTGGTGCAGATGTTTTCAGGCATATCGGCCCGCAGTTAACCGGTGATCCGGTCATTTGTCGCCAGCTTGCAACACTGGCAGTTACCAGTAATTTCTACGCTGCCGACTATTGTGCCCAGGTAATGAAACAGGATCAGCCATTTCTCAAGAAACTGCTGTTGTTGACCTTCAAAACCATTGAACCCAGTCGGATTCCTCATTGGCTGGTTAATAAAGACGTGCTTCAGGATCATCAGCTGTACCGGCAGATGGTTCTCAATTACTTGAAGATGAGTCGAACCGGTGTGTGTTTGCTGCATTTCCCTGATTTTTATGACGACCGGGAAGTGGTAGAAACGTCAATCAACAGCAATCCCTTCAACCTCCGATATGCCAGCGTGAGGCTACAGGAGGATAGAGCACTGGTCTGGTGTGCAGTGGCAAAAAGAGGACTGGCACTGTTCCATGCCAAAGATGCTTTTCGCGATGACTTTGAACTGGTACTGGCCGCCGTAAAAAGTGACGGTGAGGCCCTGGAGTGCGTCAGTGAGCGTTTACAGGGTAATCCAGAGATCGTCACCGCTGCCTTGCAAAACAAAGGGGAAGCACTGGAGTTTGCCTCAGAGTCAATCCGCGCAGACCCTCATTTTGCCCGCCTGGCGGTATCCCATCAGCAACCACATGCGTCGATCAGATCTTACCTGCCCCCCGTCTTTTATGGCGACAAAGCACTCATGACGATGGCCGTGGAGCGCAATTACACCAATTTCAAGTATGTCAGCAAGGCGCTGCGCGATGATAACGAGCTGGTACGTATGGTGCTGAAATATCATGGTGGACAGCTTGAGCATGCCAGTGCCAGGCTGCGTGATGATCGTGATATGGTCTGTCTTGCCGTTGCCAGCGAGGGCCAGGCGTTGCAATACGCCAGTCGACGGCTGCGGGAAGACCGGGGTGTGGTGGAGCTGGCCCTGCGTAACGATGGTATGGCATTACAGCATGTTCATCAGCAGCTAAAGACCTGTGTGGAGATTGTGGCCATCGCGGTGCAACAAAACGGTCTGGCACTGCAATTTGCCCCAGCCAGTTATGGCGATAAAGATCTGGTCACCCAAGCCCTGTATAACAATGGTGAGGCTCTGCGCTTCGTTGCCCCCGTTTTGTGGCATGACCCCGATGTTATTGCTGCCGCTGTGGCCAGCATCGGCCCGGTGGCTGTTGAGAACATTCGCCTTGATATTGCTGAGGCACCCGGCATTTAAAAAAGAGACGCAGCCAGGCCGTGATTTCCGGGTGTGCTGTGATGGTGGACAGTGTGAGTCAGGCAATACTCCGGTCCCCACACGGAACTTTTTGAAATAAAAATGTCCAAAATTATTTAAACCTGCGCTTACTCAGATGCTGATCCGAGCCTTGTCGGGCTTGGCAAAAGTATTGGCGAAGTAGTGGTTCTCTGCGTTGGACATCATGATAAAAAACACGTCGAACAATAATAACTATTCTGTTCCCCTGAACTCAGGCGGTGACAAAAACCTATTACCACTCAATAATCTGTAACGCAAACTCATTCAGTGGGCCCGGGGGCAACAGACTCTCAAGCTGACTTACCTTCGCTGGGGAAGCGGCAATGCGCCTGGCTGGATCAAGTCAATAAT
>JAQFVO010000720.1 GCA_027942505.1 Endozoicomonas sp.
GTCCAGAAGCATGATCCTGCCTTGTCGGGTTCCGGCCACCAAATCCTCTGAAGGACTGAACTGGATGCTGGCAAACAGTATCCGGGCGTCGGTATTGCGGGAATTCATGGCCGCAGAATAAATCCCGGTGGGTGCTTCTGGCCATTGGGCGACGATCTTTTCGTGATTCTGCTCGATGATCTCCTTTACATGGGAGAGGATCAGAAACCGCTGATCTGGCCAGCGCCGCATAACGCCGTGGATAAAATCAGCAATGATCACCGACTTGCCACCACCGGTACTGACGCAGACCAGCGGGTTGCCATTGGCAGCACCAAAATAGCGATAAATGGCATCAATGGCCTCTTGCTGATACCAGCGCAGCTCAAATGCCATTGTCGAAGCCCTTCATCTGGTTGATGATTTTGTTGGCGACCCGTTCAGTGGCTTTGCGGTCAGCGGGCGTAGGCTTTCTGTCGTCGGCTTCCCTTGCCTTGAGCATTCTGTCAGCAATGGCGTAGGAAAAGGTGACCGCCTGTTCGATGGTCGTGCCACGGTTGGCAGCAAACTCCCCGACCAGGGAAGCAATGGCAAACAGGTCCCGAAGTTGGATGGTTTGCTTCTGGAATTGCTCTACCTGTTTTTCCAAGTCGCTGATTACTTCATCACAAGCGGCCTGGGCGTATCGGCCAAGTAAGTTGTCGTTTGGCAAGTAGCAGGTCACTGGTGGGTAAAAACTTCCTTGCTGGTAATCGGTGACGCACAGTGTGTTATCTGTAGTGATACCAATCAGGTCGAACCGATCACCGATGGGCGGGTTTTGTGCGGGCATGAAGCGATAGCGTTTTCTCAGGTTCATCCGTGGTAATCCTCAATGGTGCCGTCAAACACGTCTTTTAACTGCGCCAGTTTTTCATCAGTCAAAAGACCTTTATCGTTTATTGTTTTGATCTCTCTGGACGACAGCTGGCCTGGCTTGTCGCCGGTGATAAACTCTTTGCCGTCGGCCTTGAGCCGGTATCTGATCCAGTACTCGCCACTGTCCACAGGCTCGGCGAACTGCTCCAGCAGGTAGGGGTTATACAGGTGTGATTCACAACCGTTTTTCTGCACGCATAACGGTATATCCATGTTGTGGCGGGCACAGTGCCACTCACCGTCTTCAATGCGTGTGCTATGCAAACAGGTACGACAATTCACCGCCGGGGCTTCCTGACCGTGGCAGATAGCGTGATGCTCGCAGAACTTGCATTGGTACCAGCTCGGGTCATCGCTGATTTTGTTCAGTGGGAGGTCGCTGGCGATGATAGCGCTGGCACGGTTTAGGCAGGCTTTGCCAATAGCGGGATCAAGGCGAACCCTCTCGCCATACAGTTCATCTGTATTTTTGTTGACCGCCATGTAAAAGGCCCGGGTTAACTGAGGGTGGGCCAGGTACATATAGGTCTGCATTTGGGCATAATGATCAGGCTTGGCTTCCTGCACTCCCTTCTTGATCAAGGCTTTGAAGGACTTTTCATTGTGGGTTTTCATCTCGATCAAGTGCCAGGTCCTGGGCGCTTCGATAAAGCCTTGCCCTACCCCGTCAAAGGAGCCGCCAAAGTGCCCGTCGCAAGCAGAAACTCGGAACTGCTCTCCGGTGGCTGGATCGGTCTCAAAGACTTTGATGCCGATATTGCGTAAATCAGCCACAAACCGTTCCTCGGCCAGATGGCCGGTCTGGAACAAACGCAGCAGCTGACCTTTGTGCCTGATCATCGTGCACCAATGAAAGGTGTACCAGAGCGCCCGGTCACACGGCCTGCCGATCAGTGAGCCACCAAGGTGAGCACGAAAGCCGTCGTCCTGATTGTTTTCGTAATGCTGGACGATGGCATTGATAGTGGTTTTGCTGGGTTCGGGGATGTTCACAGCGGTTCACCTTCCGTGAATGAAGGGAGCAAGCTCCCTTGCAGTAAATGACGAATTACTTCTGTCCCCACGGCGGGGCGGCATGCTGTGCGGCAGGGTGACCCGCTGGCGGCTGTTGCGGCGAAGCCTGTTGTACAGCCGGCGTCGGGTTGTGGGTCGGTGCATGTGGTTGCGGAGCGTGCTGCATTTGCTGACCACCAACGTTGATCCACTTTTTGACTTCGTTTTTGGGCCCATAGCCAGGATCGTTTTTAATTACGATCCTGATCCGAACCACCTGGTTTAATAGTTGCTCCGTATCGTTGATCATTGGCCGGCCAATGGCGTGAGCAATCCGGCTTAACTCTTTCCTGCCGATTTCTTCCGCCTTTGGACTGCTGTTGACGATATTGTGCTGTGACCACAACTTCCGGCTTTCATGCTGACCTTCCATGATGGTGTAGGTCAGCTTTACCATACGACCACCGGTCTTGGTGTTTTCCAGCGTCGCCTCAGTGATCATGGTCAGGTATTCACCGGCGGGCAGCGGTTCGAAATCGTCGGTCGGGTCATAATCACCGGCGTTAAATCCAAGCTGTGCCATAGTAATTCTCCTTATTTTTGACTTACAGGTTGGGTCAGGGCGTCACTGAACGTTTGCCAGGACATAGGCAGTTCAGGGGGCAAACCGTACCGGTTTTTGGCGATGAAGCTAGGACGGGCTTCGGTATAGAGATAACGCTGGCCGGTACTGATGCCCCGAGTTTTGACCTTGTTGAAACCACCTTCCTCTTTCTCGATGACGGTTTTGTAGTCTGCGAACATCACGCAATCGACAGACTCCTGGACAAGATCACTGGCTCGCTTGTGCAGCTTGATCTGGTAGCGGTCGTAGCTGTCGGTCATCGGACTTTCAAAGCGTTTGATTTCTGAATGGGCAATCAGGATAAAGGCCATGCCCCTGTCATTGCGCAGGTCAAACAAGGCACTCAACAACTGTCGCCATAAATCCAGAGCCAGCATGTAACCCTTGCCAAAGCCAAAGTCCTCGATAGACTCGTAACGCTCCCCCTTGGGGCCGACGTAGTGATTACAAAGGTGCTTCCAGAGCAGTGGTTCCAGATGATCCAGGCTGTCCAGAACCACTGTCTGGTAGTTGTGCTCCGAGGTATGGAGAATGTTCAGGGCATCCAGCACATCCTGAAACGTCTGCGTAAACGGAAAGGCGTCCACTTCCAACTTGCCCAGGCCGTCCTCGGTCTGGATGAAGATGGGGTTCGGGGCACTGGAACCAAAGGTGGTTTTACCGACACCGGCCGGGCCATGCAGCACGATCCGTGGAGCTTTGATGCCTGATGAGCGACTAATGGATTCCAACGATATGGCCATCACTTCACCCCCAGGCGCTCAAATTTCACCGCCACTTTTTTCGGTTTGGTGGTGACCGCCTCGACCACGATGTTGTAGACAGCAGGGTCAAGCCCTTGCAGGCTTTTCAGTTGGCGGGTATCGATTTCAAGTCGGGTCCGGATCACTTTGGAAGCCACCGCAGGCGTCACCCGGTGTTTGATCTCTTCCCACTTTTTCGCGTCCAGGGTGCGAGTAAACCCGGCAGTGGTGGTGACTTTATAATAACTGCCTTTAGTCGTATAACTTCCCTCGTCCTTTACGCCGACCAGTTCACTTAACAACTGTTCGATTTGCAAGCGCTGATTGCGGGCAGCGGCTTCGGCGTCCTTGGCTTTCTCCAACTCGTAGGCGAGTTCATCCAGCCGCGAAGCGTGATTGCTTTCGGTCATGACAGTTTCCTTTTGTTGTTGCTACGGTTTTAACAGTTAGCTGAGGGGAATAGAGTCAAAATGTCATAAGGCAGCAGGGGCTCTGCAGATCCGGATGCACTCTTGATCAGTCGCACCAATATCAATCAGCAGATTGTCAACCCTGAGCAACCTGGGAAAAGGCACTCCATGATTGGTTTCATGAAGATCACAAACGAGGCTGCGGACGATGTTTCGGAGGCGGCTCGCCCGTTGGGACAATAAATTCAGGCGATGTTGCAGTTGGATGGCTTCATGCTCAATGGCCGCAATCTTTTCAGCAGCGGACAAGATGGAATCCTTCACTATCGAGGCTTTCATGTGCTTACCACTTTGTTGCTCTTGTTTTCTGGTATGCACTAGCCTGCCAAATGGGAATATTGGCTGTCAATAATAAAATAAATTTATTTGATTTATTTTGTTTATAACTACTTTTGAGGTACAAAGCAGCCCAGTGAACGGCCGATGTAGTTTTCCATGAGAACAGGGATGGCGGGGAATCGTGGGTTATTGAACAAAAGTATTAACTGATCATTTTGACCCTCGAAAATACCGAGAATTGCCGTTTTGTCCCGAAAGAGACAAACCTTCCCAAGCTCCGCGGGCTGATGTGGGTCGATGAATGCCAGAGATTTATCGGGATAGGTGGCAGCGTAGGGTTGGCCACAGCTGTCCATTGCCGAGCCTTGCACTTCAAAGCAAAAAGTCTTTGTGCTGCAATCCACTGGACAGTAAATCCATTCGGTTTTTTCGACGGCAACACCACTCAAAACCCAGTGGACAATGTCTGTATTTTTCAGCAACGGAACCGTTCTTCCTGGTGCTGCTGCTGCCACAACACTGCCCTCACCATACATAATGAAATCAGGGTTGACATTAAGTGCCACCGCGATCTGGTACTGAATTTTAGCAATGGTTTCCTCTGACAGCTTAGTCTTTCCCTTGAGCCACACCGAAACCGTCGGATTTGCTACTCCGAGCAGATCAGCCAAATCACTCTGTCTCATATTCTGTCTTTGCAGAACAGATTTCACTCTTTCGCGCCAGTTGCTCATAAAAATTCCCTCTTTTTTGGCGCATTATTCCTAAAAATGGGCAGTTATCAAACACCAATTCACTATTCGGTAAATATTAGGAATTGTTTTGATTTATATTTTTTATACTGGTACTAATTTACTGCCCCAACAACATCATCTTAAACAGGGATCAGGCAGGGAGTGACCGATGGAAGAGAAGAAAACGCTGGGACAATTGCTCCGGGCACACCGCCTCAGGCCGGGCATTAACCAGACTGTCTTTACCAGCTTTTTGAACTGCACGCGAAACGACCTTTCGCTCTATGAAAACGACAAAAATCGTCTAAGCAGGACACACCGACTTCACTATTCATCCATCATCCCAGAGTTTACGCCAGATATGCTCACCGCCGAAGGGCAGAATCTCTGTACCGCAATGCTCGCACAAACTGATTAAATCTGATGCCCACAAGCCGGCGCGGATATTCAGAGGATTGTGGGTGTCAGGTTCCGTCAACAGCAAAGACAACAACTACCGAGAGGCTGCCGCATGGTTCTCTTTGCTGCACGAAAACAAAAAAAACAGGACCAGAGCTATGACAGCCACGTTACCTGATACCACCACCAACGCCTGGCAACTGAACGAAGCCGGTTTATCCATTGTCCCGCTCGGCTCGCCGTTTGAACAACCGCCGGTCTGGTTCGTCGATGGTCGCTGTTCTGGTGACAAAGAAAAAGCCGCGACAGAGTGGCCAAAAGCCCCGCGTTTTCGCTGGAAGCAATACCAGGACAAGGCACCCGATGATGACCAGATCGAGCAATGGACGACACAGTTCCCCCACACCAACTGGGCAATCATCACCGGCCATAAAGTCGTGGTAGTCGATGCCGACAGCGCCGATGCAGTGACATTCATTGAGGATGGCGGCATTACCCGGACACCGTTGTGCGCGAAAACCAGCAAGGGCAAGCACTACTACTTCCGGACCAACCCGGACTATCCTGTGAACAACTCCGTGCGCAAAAACAGGATCGATCTGCGGGGCATTGGCGGGTATGTGGTGGCACCAGGCAGCACCCATGCCGACGGGACGCTCTATCAGTGGGAAACTGCAGAGTATATGGACATCTCTGACCTTCACGATCTGCCCATGCTGACGCCTGATGATATTGCTGCCATCAATGGTTTCAATGGTCAGTCCATTGAAGATAAACCAGTGGGTGACCTGGGATTCTCTACTGATCAGTACCCGCTGCCACACGACGGAAGCAATCTGGCAGAAGGACAAGGTCGGAATAATGCGGCAGCAAGTATGGCTGGTCAGCTGCTTCGGCAAAACTGCTCCCTCAGAGAAATGAAGGCAATTCTGGATCAGTGGAACCAGTCCAATAATCCACCACTGTCTGATGCGGAATTGAATACCACCATTGCCAGTATCACCAGGACTCATTCCAACAATAACCCAGGTTCATCTGTTCTAATCGAGCCGTTGCCTGCTCATAAGCCAACGTTTGCCTTTAGTCATGTGAAGGAGTTGGTCAAGGGTGTGAAACCGATCAACTGGCTGATCAAGGGCTTTCTGGAAATGGACAGCCTTTCTTTGATGTTCGGAGAGCCTGGTTGCGGAAAATCTTTCTCAGCTATTGATCTGGCTTGTTGCGTTGCCACTGGCAAGGACTGGCATGGCAAACCGGTTAAACAAGCGGGACCTGTCTTTTATATTGCCGGGGAAGGCTTTAATGGCCTCTCCCGTCGCTTTATGGCCTGGCAGAGCTTTTATGGTTACAACCTGCGCAATGCACCGCTGTATATCAGTCAGTGTTCCGCTGCATTAACCAGTCTAACCAGTGCCCGGGCAGTCAGTGACAGCATTGAAAAGATCGTCAGTGATAATGGAGGTGTTACGCCTTCCATGATTGTCATTGATACCCTGGCGAGAAACTTCGGTCCTGCTGATGAAAATTCAACTCGGGAAATGAGCACCTTCATTGGTCACATTGATGAGTATCTGCGCTCAAAATATCGCTGCAATGTACTGATCGTCCATCATACCGGCGTGGGCTCGAAAGACCGCGCCCGGGGTAACAGCGCACTCAAAGGCGCACTGGATGCTGAGTATGCGGTGGTCAAGGCAGAAGATGAAATCAAGATCACGCCCAAAAAGATGAAGGACGCTGATGAACCGGATGAAATGAACTTTCAGTTTGGCGCAGTGCGGTTGCCCTTCAATGATGAAGAGGGCGAACCACAATACAGCTGTGTTCTGCAATACCTGGATAAAGCTTATGCACTCAAAATCAAGCAACAAGAGAACCGCGAGCGTATTCGAGAAGAAGGCCGCAAACAGGCAGAAATTCGGATCGGTGATAAACAGAAGCAGGTTATTCAAACGTTGGAAAGGCTGACCAGCGAAGCAAAAGCGACATTGGTCAGGGCAGGCAGAAGTCCCGGCCTTGCCAGGATTGAAGTCAGGAATTTGCGGGATGCCTGCTTTCGGGAAGGCTTTATTTCCAGCAAGAACTGGTCCCGGACGTTTGATGCCTTGATAGAGCGAGAATTCCTGGCGATGGATGCGCCGTTTATCTCTGTTTCTGAAAAAGGTCAGACCGTGATTTCAGAGAAAAGTTAACGGCTCGGGTGAGGCAATTTTCTGTTTAAAAAATAGTCAATTACCTCCTTTCTTAATAGCTTATGAGGATGCTCTCTTTTTGAGGCTCCTCTCTTTTCCTCAAAACTTCTTATTTTTCAGGTGATTAACCGTTGTGGATGCCTTTTAGCCGCCACCTCACCTTTCTCACACTGGATATATATATATCCAGTGGATAAATGAGGCAGGGAAGCATGAAGGTCAGACACAGTAATACGGAAAGAATCTCCGGGGGAAAAAGATTAAAAGACAGAGAAAAAAAGTAATGAAAATAATAATAGGAATAGACCCCGGGCTGACGGGCGGTATAGCGGTTCTGGATAGCAAAACCAAGGAACTGGTCAGGTTGGCAGATATGCCCGTCATTCCCGAGGGCAATAAGAAAAAAGTCAGCGGCCATGGTCTGATGAAAATTATTGGTGACTATTCCAGGCAGCAGGTGGACATGGTCTACCTGGAGAAAGTCGGGGCAAGACCGGGACAGGGTGTTGTCTCCATGTTCAACTTCGGTCGATCCTATGGCGCTGTGGAGGCCGCTATCGCTGCTATGGGATTACCCATTACCTACATAGCACCCCAGTCATGGAAACGCGCTGCTGGCCTTTTACGGACCGATAAAGACGCATCCCGAGGCAGGGTTCTCGATCTTTACCCGGACGCTGATGTTCATCGTAAAAAAGACAATGGTCGTGCTGATGCTGTGCTCATTGCCAGATATGGAGGATCACTATGAAACTGCGCTCAGCAAGACAGGTAATACACGACGCTTATGCATTGCATCTGATGGGCAAAAGTACCGGCATAGATCCGAAAGTCACGTTGATGGTACTGGATGGCTGTTTTAAACTGTCCTAGA
>JAQFVO010000342.1 GCA_027942505.1 Endozoicomonas sp.
GGGGCTGAATGACTGCGCTATCGGTATAGAGCTGGTGAATTTCAATGGCAATGTCTTTGCATTCACGGACGAGCAGTACCTCAGCCTGCAACAGGTAGTGCGACAGTTGCAGGCGCACTACCCCAGCCTACATGACCCCGAACGTGTTGTTGGGCACGAGCAGATTGCCGGTTTTCGTGGCAAGGCTGACCCGGGATTGTGCTTCGACTGGCCGCGCTTTTACCGTGAAAATTATGCAGGGATGACGGTGCCGCAACGTTCAGGTGTTTGTCCGGTGCCGTTGCAGGAGCGCCTGTTGCAACTGTGTGCATACGAGCCAGAGTCGCCAGAGAAAAGGAGCCAGTTCTGGCAAGCCATCAGCTTGCTGACTGAGACGGCCATAGGTCTTATTGAACAGGGCGGGGAGTCCAATCCAAAAGCTGTCCAGAAGGGCAGAATTTCCTGACTGACGCAGATCACCTGTTATCAGTAGCTGACCGGACAGGAAATCAGCCAACGGGCGAGCACGAATTTTTTCTTCCAAAGGCTGTTTGCTGTGCCCTATGGGTTTGTGAAACAATGCGTTACAAGTAATCGTTTAAGTGGTCACCGAACAGTGATTGCACTTGCTCCTGTTGCATTATGACGAATAAATTTCATGGCCCGGCACAGATTGAGGCTAAGGTTATGAATCAGGAGGCGTTTGGGATTATTGCCCCCGTAGCGTGGAGAACCGAACATTGAGGACAACCCGTTGCTGAGGAGAATAGCGCGCTATTATCCCGGCAACAGCGGATCCCCGAACCAGTTTGCCGCCACAGGGTAACCTGTTCCCACCGCACCCACACAGGGGTGATTTGCAAGACTGCATGGGTGACTCCTGAGGTAGCCAAATACGTGATTGACATCGATGGATTCAGGCCAAATGTAGGCATTATCCTGGCGAATCATCACGGTCAGTTATTGTGGGCGCGGCGCATCAGGCAGGATGCCTGGCAATTTCCCCAGGGCGGTATCAATGACGGGGAAACACCGGAAGATGCAATGTACAGAGAGCTTTTCGAGGAGATCGGTCTTCATCCTGAAGATGTCGAGATTCTTGGTTGTACCCGGGGCTGGTTACGCTATCGTCTGCCAAGACGACTGGTTCGCCGGGACCAGCAACCTCTGTGCATCGGGCAGAAACAGAAATGGTTTCTGCTTCGGCTGCTGAGCAATGATGACCGTATCCGGGTTGACCATACGGGTTCTCCGGAGTTTGATGGCTGGCGCTGGGTGAGTTACTGGTACCCTCTTGGTCAGGTGGTCTCGTTCAAGCGCGAGGTATATCGCCGGGCATTGAAAGAGCTGGCACCAAGAGTCGGGAAGCTGCAGTCTGGCGGCTGATGACGGCAGCCGGTTGGCCCTTTTCGCGCTTTGGCGAGGAGATAGTCGAACAGCACATCAAGGTTCTGCCACGGCTGCATTGTGACGTTGCCGCCAATTCCATCAGGCCGGATATGTGACAGACATGCTAACGACCCTGCGCAATATCGTACAGGAAGTCAGTTCAGCCTCTGATCTCCAGGTAGCGCTGCAGGTTATCGTGCAGCGCGTTCGTGGTGCCATGAAGACCGAGGTCTGTTCGGTCTATCTGTACGATCCGGAAAAAACCTCCTACACCTTAATGGCGTCGGAAGGATTGAATGCTTCTTCGGTTGGCCAGGTGACCCTGGCTCACTGTCAGGGGCTGGTTGGTCAGGTTGGCCAGCGAGAAGAGCCCATTAACCTCGAAGATGCCGCAGCGCACCCCAATTTTCACTACATCCGCGAGACCGGGGAAGAGCGTTTTACGTCCTTTCTTGGTGTACCCATCATTCATCATCGAAAAAACCTCGGCGTACTGGTGGTGCAACAGATAGAACAACGCCGCTTTGATGAGCACGAAGAAGCCTTTCTGATCACTATGTCGGCCCAGTTGGCCGGGGTGATTGCCCACGCCCAGGCCACCGGCTCCATTAACAATGTGTCCAGCTCTTCCAGTGCTCCACGAATCGTCCGCTTTCGTGGCAGTGCCGGCGCCACCGGGGTAGCCATTGGCGATGCTGTGGTCATCACTCCGCCGGCTGACCTGGGTGCTGTGCCGGAGCAGGCCTGCCAGGATACCGATGCTGAAATAGCTCTGTTGGACGGCGCCCTGGCCGCGGTCAGAAAAGAGATGAGAGAGACTGCAGAGCGCCTTGCCGATCGTCTGCCGGCCGAGGAGCAGGCGCTCTTTGATGTCTATCTGCGCATGCTCGATGACCGCGCTCTCGGGCAGGAGATACGCGACCGCATCCGCGCTGGCTCCTGGGCCCAGGGAGCGTTACGACAAGTTATCGATGAACACATCCGCAATTTTGAAATGATGGATGATCACTATCTCAGGGAACGGGCGGCCGATGTGCGGGATCTCGGGCGGCGGGTTCTTTCCTACCTGCAAGAGGGCGTGCAGGCACAAGTGCGCTACCCCAGGAACACCATTCTGATCAGTGAGGAGCTGTCGCCGGTGATGCTTGGCGAGGTGCCGCAGGATGCGCTGGCCGGACTGGTATCGGTGCGCGGTTCAGGCAACTCCCATGTGGCCATTCTGGCTCGTGCCCTGGGAGTCCCGACAGTGATGGGGGTAGTGGATCTGCCGTTTCACAAACTGGCGGGCAAGAAGCTGATTGTTGATGGCAACCTCGGGCTGGTTTACTCCTCCCCCGCCCAGGAGTTGCTTGACTACTACACCGAGGTACTGGAAGAGGAGAATCAGTTCAGCAAAGGGCTGGAGGCCACCAGAGACCTGCCCTGCGAAACCCCGGACAACTATCGCATTCCCCTGTGGGTCAACACTGGCCTGATGACCGATACTATCCGCTCTCTGGATCGGGGGGCTGAAGGGGTCGGGCTGTATCGAACTGAAGTTCCCTTTATGGTTCGTGACCGGTTTCCCAGCGAGTCGGAACAGGAAAAAATCTATCGCCATCAACTGGAATCCTTTGCCCCGCGCCCGGTCACCATGCGAACGCTGGATATTGGTGGCGATAAATCCCTGAATTATTTTCCCATCAAAGAGGACAACCCGTTCCTGGGCTGGCGCGGCATTCGCGTAACACTGGACCATCCGGAAATCTTCCTGGTGCAGGTCCGTGCCATGCTCAAGGCCAGCGTGGGACTGGATAATCTGCGGATTATGTTGCCGATGATATCGAGCATTTTCGAAGTGGAAGAGGCTCAGCACCTGATCCATCGTGCCCACGCCGAAGTACTGGCTGAGGGCCTGGCGGTGGCCAAGCCGCCGGTGGGCGTGATGGTGGAGGTGCCGGCTGCTGTTTATATTGTCCGCAACCTGGCCCGGCGCGTAGACTTTCTCTCCATCGGTTCCAACGATCTTATTCAGTACCTGCTGGCGGTGGATCGTAATAACCCCCGGGTATCCGACCTGTACCACTCCTTCCACCCGGCGGTGCTGCACGCCCTGCAAAAGGTGGTGGACGATGCGCATAAAGAGGGCAAAACCGTCAGCATCTGCGGTGAAATGGCCGGCGACCCGGCCGCAGCTGTGCTGTTGATGGCCATTGGCTTTGACATGCTCTCCATGAGCGCAGTCAATCTGCTGAAAGTTAAGTGGGTGCTGCGCCGGATCGGCATGAATAAGGCGAAGCAGATTCTGGCACAGTTGATGAAATACGACAGTGCACCGGTTATTCGCAACGCCCTTGAACTGGCCCTTTGCAAAGAGGGTGTAGGCAAGGTGCTGGGGATTAAGAGTCGTCGCTTTTTCGGGGGGTAGGGGAGTCTGCCGGTACGCCGAACAAGGCAATGGAGACCGGTTGTTCCGGAGTTTGCTGTTGCTTGAATTTGTAAAACACTTTGACCTTCTTGATAGGCGTCTTCTGAGAGGCTACCAGCGGGACGGTCCTGGAATAATTTCTTGCTGCAACGCTGCCTGGTGCAGAGTTGTCCGCCCCTTGATCATGTGGGTTGGCTCTGATGCTGGTCTGCAGATTGATGTGAAAGACATTTCCCTTTACCGGGTAGACCCGGGCCTGATGCACAACGACATCACCATTGGTAATTTGAAAACGCAGCTTGCTGTAGGATGCGTCGTTTTTGGGAAAAATGGTTAAGGTATCCTCACTCACCCTTGCCCTCGCTGAGCCGATCTCAACCCATACGTCACTGGCCAGAGTCGGCACGGCAAGCGTTAACAACCAGAAAAACAACATGTGACTGACGCGCACAAGCATGGGGACACCTCTGTGTGACTGGGGGTGAGTGGACGACGCCGGCAATTGCCTCACAATCAGACCGCGTCGCAATAGTGAATTCTCCCGGAAACCAACTATGATCCATTCAGCCAACAAGTAGCAAGGGGGATTATCGTCGATGAGTCGTCTGAGAGCCGCTGTCGTTCAGCTCTGTTCCGGTGTGGATATTACTGCCAATCTCGCTGATATTGAGTGCCTGGTGATGGATCATCGTGGCATCGATATTGCCGTGCTGCCGGAGTGTTTTGCCCTGCTCGGTGGCCCCCAGTCCGTGGCCGCAGAAAAGGCGGACAAAATAATGGCGTGGATGGCATCGCTGGCTCGAAAGCTCGGCTGTTGGCTGGTAGGCGGTGCCCTGCCCATTCCGGATGATAAAGATCCCCGCAGTCACGCCGCCTGTCTGGTATACAGTCCTGACGGTGAAAAGGTGGCCAGTTACAACAAAATTCACCTGTTCGATGCCGAAGTGTCTGACAGCATGGGCTCGTACCAGGAGTCCAGTGAGTTTATTCCCGGCCATCGGCCAACGCTGGTCGAAACTGGTGTGGCCAGTATTGGGCTGTCCATCTGTTATGACCTGCGCTTTCCCGAGCTGTTCCGCCACCTGGTCAGGCAAGGGGCTAATATTCTGACGACGCCAGCAGCATTCACCAGGGTGACCGGTGTTGCCCACTGGGAGCCTCTGCTGCGGGCCAGGGCGATTGAGAACCAGTGTTTTGTCCTGGCGGCCAACCAAGCCGGAATTCACCCGGATGGCCGGCAGACTCACGGTCACAGTATGATTGTCTCCCCGTGGGGCACCGTGCTGGCCGAAGGCCCGGGTGAAGGGGCTGCTGTGGTCGTTGCCGAGTTGGATCTGGAAGAACAGGCAGGGATTCGTCAGAGAATGCCCTGCCTGCACCATCGCAAGTTGCGGGGAGGGTGAAGCTTATTCGCTCGCCGGCTTATTGGCGATGATGGCCAGTGTCTCCATCAGCTTCTCCTGGGCGTTACGCCGGCGCTGGCCTCGTACCGGTTTGTTTTTCTCGTAGTTGCCGTCGCTGAGCAACTGCCAGCTGCGGGTGTTGTCGTTAAGGTAGAAGTCCAGCTCTTTTCTGACTCTGGCTGCCAGTCTGGTGTCTTCAATCGGGAAGCAGGTTTCAATACGCATGTCCAGGTTGCGGTTCATGGCATCAGCACTGGAACAGTACACCAGGGCATCCTCCGCCCCGTTTTCAAAGTAATAGATGCGCGTGTGCTCCAAAAAGCGTCCGACAATAGAGCGCACCCGGATATTTTCCGAAAGCCCGTCGATGCCGGGTCGCAGGCAGCAGATGCCGCGGACAATCAGGTCAATGTCCACACCGGCCTGGGACGCTTTGAACAGGGCCTTGATAATATGCGACTCGGTCAGTGAGTTAATTTTAATGATGATGCGCGCCGGCTTACCCTCTTTGGCGTTGTTCGTTTCCTGGTGGATCAGGTCAATCAGGCTCTTTTTCAAGGTAAAGGGTGCATGGAACAGCTTACGCACCCGAACCGCACGTCCCATTCCGGTCAGCTGCTGGAATATTTTATGCACATCGTTGGCCAACACCTTATCGCAGGTCAGCAGGCTGTAGTCAGTATAAAGGCGGGCGTTCACTGCATGGTAGTTGCCGGTGCCCAGGTGCGCATAACGCTGGATATGGCGCCCTTCACGGCGAACAATCAACATCATCTTGGCATGAGTCTTGTAACCAACCACGCCATAAACGACAACGGCACCGGCTTCCTGAAGCCGTCGGGCCAAGGCCAGGTTCTCCTCTTCGTCAAAGCGTGCCCGGATTTCCACCACCACGGTCACCTCTTTACCCTGCCTGGCGGCTTCCACCAGGGCATCCACCATTTCTGAATGGGCACCGGTGCGGTAGAGGGTTTGGCGAATCGCCAGGACATCAGGGTCTTTGGCCGCCTGGCGCAGCATATCCACTACCGGGGTGAACGATTCAAACGGGTGATGAAGCAGGACGTCCTGTTTCGCTACCAGGTCAAGCACGTTGTTGCTGTGCTTGCGTTTGCTGTGCAGTCCCTTGGGGTAGCCGGGGGTAAATGGCGGAAATACCAGTTCAGGTTTAGTATTGGTGTCGCAGATGGACATCATGCGGGTCAGGTTGACCGGCCCGTTGACCCGATAAAGCTCATGCTCGGTGAGGCCAAACTCCTTGAGCAGGAAATCAACCAGCGGTTGCGGGCAGTTTTCGGCCACTTCCAGTCGTACCGCCTTACCGTAGCGTCTGGACAGCAACTCACCTTGCAGGGCTTTGGCCAGGTCTTCAACTTCGTCTTCCAGGTCGAGGTCGCTGTTTCGGGTTAAGCGGAACTGGTAGCAGCCTTTAATATCCATCCCCGGAAACAGGTCGCTGGCGTGGCGATGGATAATAGACGACAAAAATACATAATCATTCCCGCGGCCGTCGCAGGTATCTTCCGGCAGTTTAACGATGCGCGACAAGGACCGTGGTGCCGGAATAACCGCCATACCAGTATCGCGGCCAAAGGCGTCTTTGCCTTCAAGGGAGACAATAAAACACAACAGTTTATTGGTCAGCCGTGGGAATGGGTGCGCCGGATCAAGCCCGATGGGGCTGATTATTGGCATCACTTCGTGATAAAAGAAACGCTTGATCCAGGATTTCTGTTTTTCATTCAGCTCATTGCGACGCAGAAAGCGGATGCCGTCTTTGCGCAAGGAGGGTAATAAGCTGTTATTCAGAATCCGGTACTGTAGATCAACATACTCTTTGGCTTTTTGACTGATCTCTTTCAGTACTTGCTGCGGCCCCATGCCATCAAGCCCCACCTGCTCACGGGAGAAGTCCACCTGCTGCATCAGACCGGCAACGCGAATCTCAAAGAACTCGTCGAGATTGGAACTGAAAATAATCAGGAAGCGAAAGCGTTCGAGTAGAGGATACTCGTCGTTCAGTGCCTGCTGCAGCACACGGAAATTAAAGGCCAGATGACTGAGTTCCCGGTTAATGTAGTAATCAGAATTTTGATAATCGTTCACTTTTGGTGATTTATTTGTCGATGATTCGCAAAGCTCGGACGGTGGATTCTGGGTGTCTTGAGCATCCGACTGTTGGGGGTTATCCATGTGACCTCTTTTCAGCAACAATAGCTGTAGTCCGGCTGGTGGTTCATTCGTACAATTAATTCTATCAGAAACAACAAGGACGATTCTCACGGTTTCGATGGTGAATATCCGTCAATAAACGACAGTGGTTTTATTGAGAACGACTCAAATGTACAGATCGGGGTCGGGCTGAAGACTTTCCAGCCTTTGTTTGAAGGTGTGATATATGTCTCGAAAATCACCGGTCAGCTCGTCACCCGGGCAAGCCTCGCCAGTGCTTCGTGTGCCTTGTTCAGGCAAAGGGGGCAGGGGAGCACAGCCCCTGTTCTCTGACTGCTTATGATAAGGAACCGGGTCGACATTGGTCTGGGCCAGTCCAACGTCGACACTTAGACAGGCAGCGTACGGTGCACTTTGATGAGACCAGGGGGGCAGAGTCCAGCTGATGTTCTCTGGCCGTTGTACCTGAGCAAGATCCAAACTGTTATCCGCCGAAGCCTGACCACCCTCAGAACGCACGCAGGTGACGCCAGTGCTTTGTTTGTCAGGCAAGGGAAGGAAGCTGATGGGGTGAAATAAGCGCAAAGTATTCGAACCGTTATTCACCCCGGCCTGGTCGGTTAAGCATCTGCGACGGTGACGGTGTTCTGGCGAGTTCCACAGAAATCCATGCATCTGCTCTTCGGACAGAGGCACTATTTCATACAGAACCGGTTGAGAACCGGAGAGTTCAGACTGTCTGAAACCAACAGAAAACCTACGTCTGCCGAGGTGATGACGTCGATCATGAGCAACTATGGCCACAAAGCTGAAGCTTTGGTAGCCGCAAGCGGTGTCATCGCACACAAACAACAAATCTCTGGTATGAGATACGTTGACGTGTGCTCTTAACCCTCTGTTAGTTGAGAACTTGGTAAGACAATGCCGACAGCGCCCAGAGCCCGGCGGCGTTGAATGCTCAACAAGACTGATGTAACGCCGCAACGGGTTACTCAATCTGACAGCCACTTTGACCGGAGCATGTCCTTTCGTCTGATGCTTTTCATCAAGTGTCGCAGGTGGCACCAAACCACCACCGGTAACGGCATCCATAAAAAAACCTGTATCAATCCTTCTTCTCAATTGAAGCAGCGGCTGACGCTACCCCTTTCGGGCGAGGGTTCTTAGCTCACTCCAGGAGCCTTTCTGCTTTGTTACGCCTTCCCTGGAACACATCAGCAATGAGGTTGTCTTTAAATAACTTCCACATTTCCAGGGGCGCTACCCGCTTCCCGCAAAAGCAGAAACGGTTGGGTTTTGCGGGATGCGTCCTGAAATGTGGGAATCAATCCAGGGCGGTTCCTGTGTTGCATAGACATTGGTCTTGAAAAAAGGTTCAAAGAAAAATTGCAGGCTGCGGAAACCATCTTACCTCCCCAGTCCTGACATTCCTATGGTTCGGCATTCCCTATGACAGCGGTGAAAGAGCCCCTCTCTCTGTCTGATTCAGGAAGTTGTGATGAGATAAATCCTAACCCTGCAAGTGTTGCCGGAGCAGTCGGGCAGCATCTTTAGCGAAGTAGGTCAGGATGGCATCGGCCCCTGCCCGGCGAAAACAGAGCAGCGACTCCATCATCACTGTTTCGCCGTCAAGCCAGCCGTTGGCGGCCGCTGCTTTGTGCATGGCGTACTCACCGCTGACCTGATAGGCAAACACGGGTACTTTGAACGCTTCCTTAACTCGTTGCACCACGTCCAGATAGGGCATACCCGGTTTGATCATAACCATATCGGCCCCTTCGGCCAGGTCGGCGGCCACTTCCTGCAAGGCCTCATCGCTATTGGCTACATCCATTTGAAAGCTGAATTTGTTGCTTTTGCCCAGGTTACCCGCCGACCCCACTGCATCACGAAATGGACCATAGTAGCCAGAGGCGTACTTGGCTGAGTAGGCCAGGATGCGGGTATTGCTATAGCCTTCGGCCTCCAGTTGCTGGCGAATGGCGCCAATCCGACCGTCCATCATATCCGAGGGTGCAACAATGTCGGCACCGGCCTCGGCATGGGAGAGCGCCTGACGGACCAGTACAGCGACTGTTTCATCGTTGACCACGTAACCATTTTCATCCGTCAGACCATCAAGACCGTGACTGGTAAATGGATCGAGCGCCACATCGGTAATCACACCCAGCCCGGGTAACTCGCGTTTCAAGGCGCGCACTGCCCGTTGCACCAGACCATCAGGGTTCCAGGCTTCTTCGGCCAGCAGGGATTTTTTCGCTTCCGCCGTGACCGGGAACAGGGCGATGGCCGGAATACCCAACTCAACCAGCTGCGCGGCCTCTTCAAGCAGCAGATCAATGCTGAGTCGTTCGATTCCGGGCATGGAGGCCACCGGCTGGCGTTGCTGCTGACCGTCGACAATAAACAACGGGTAAATCAGGTTGTCCACTGAGAGCCGACTCTCACGCATTAAGCGACGAGAAAACTCGTCGTAACGCATGCGCCTGAAACGGGTAACGGGAAAGGGACGCTGGATCATGTCTGGGTATCCTTTGAAGCCGATAAGTTAGCTCCCGCTCATAACAGCATCATTGTCCGTTCCTAATTCACACAGGCAATGGCATGATGTGATAAAGACCCATTTCGTTAGCAGAAATTGTTCTGTTAACTCCACGGTTTCGGCTGTCTGGAGGTGTTATGAGCGGAAAAAAATGGCTGTTGTTAGCGGCGATTATAATAGCATCGGTTTCATTCTACGCCTTTGATGGTCAACAATATTTGACCACAAGTTTCTTCCACCAGCTGTACCAGAATGATCCGGTGCTGACTGCGCTGGTGTTTTTTCTTATTTACGTGGCCACGACAGCCCTGTCGCTGCCCGGAGCGGCGGTATTGACGTTATTGTCTGGTGCCATTTTCGGGTTAGTGCAGGGTCTGTTGCTGGCCTCCTTCGCCAGCACTATTGGTGCAACCCTGGCCTTTGTCTTGTCCAGAACTCTTTTGCGGGACTGGGTTTCAGAAAAGTTTGCCAACTACCTGGAAACCATTAACCGTGGGGTGAAAAAAGATGGTCCTTTCTATCTGGCCACCCTTCGCCTGATTCCCGCGGTGCCTTTTTTCGTTATCAACCTGGTCATGGGACTGACGGCCATGCGTGTGCGGACTTTTGCCTGGGTGAGCCAGCTGGGTATGCTGCCGGGCACGGCCGTTTACGTCAACGCCGGTGCTCAGCTGGGGTTGATCGAGGAGCTGTCGTTAAGCGGGATTCTGACTCCGCCACTGATCGGCTCTTTCGTCCTGTTGGGGAGCTTCCCATGGCTGACCAGACTGTTTATGAGACGGCTGAAGCATCGCCGACTGTATCGTTCCTACCAGCGGCCAACGCAGTTTGACGATAACCTGGTGGTTATTGGTGCCGGCTCTGCCGGGCTGGTTACCAGTTACATCGCCGCCGCTGTCAAAGCCAGGGTGTCATTAGTGGAGAAACACCAGATGGGTGGCGACTGTCTGAACACCGGTTGCGTACCGAGCAAGGCCCTGATCCGATCGGCGAAAATTGCGCATTACCTGCAACGCTCTGGTGAGTTTGGTTTTGAAAACGTCAGTGCCGAAGTCAACTTTCGACACGTCATGGAGCGGGTGCAGGCGATCATCGACAAAGTGGCTCCCCATGACTCTGTCGAGCGCTACAGCGGGCTGGGGGTTCGCTGCATCCACGGTGCAGCCCAATTGATCTCACCCTGGGAAGTGGTCGTGGCTGGTCAGACCATCACGGCAAGAAATATTGTTATTGCCACCGGTGGTCGGCCTTACGTACCGCCACTGGCAGGGCTGGAGACTATTTCCTACTACACCTCAGACACAATATGGTCACTGCGGGAGAAGCCAGACACCATGCTGGTGATTGGTGGTGGCCCCATCGGTTGTGAGCTGACTCAGGCATTTACCCGTCTGGGCGTAAAGGTTGTGCAGCTTGACCACGGCACCCGTCTGCTGTCACGCGAAGATGAGGATGTTTCACAGCTGGTGATGGCCCAGTTCATTAGTGACGGCGTGGATTTACGCTTGCAACGCGAAGCGCGGTCATTCCACAAAGTGGTGGACCCGGACACTAATGACGTGCGTCAGTACCTGGAAGCGGGTTTTCATGGGCAGAAAGAAGAGATCGATTTTGACGTCGTTCTCTTTGCTACCGGTCGACAAGCCAACACTGCTGATCTTGGACTGGAGGCGCTGGGCATTGAATTGACCGAACGTGGCACCATTGAGGTCAACGACTATCTGCAAACTGTGTATCCCAATGTCTACGCTTGCGGCGATGTGGCTGGCCCCTACCAGTTTACCCATGTCGCGGCTCACCAGGCGTGGTACTGTGCAGTCAATGCACTGTTTGGCCACTGGCGCAAATTCCGGGTCGATTACTCCGTCATCCCATGGTGTACTTTTACCGATCCTGAGGTGGCACGGGTCGGGCTGAACGAGCAGGAAGCCAAAGCACAAAATATTCCTTATGAGGTAACCAGGTACGATATTGATGATCTGGATCGTGCCATTGCCGACTCAGAGGACCGTGGTTTTGTCAAGGTGCTGACAGTGCCGGGCAAAGACACCATTTTGGGTGTTACCATTGTCGGTTACCACGCCGGGGAGCTGATTACCGAATATGTAAGTGCCATGAAGCATGGCCTGGGCCTGAACAAAATCCTTGGCACCATCCACATCTACCCAACGCTGAGCGAAGCCAACAAATACGCCGCCGGGCAGTGGAAACGGGCTCACGCCCCCGGCCAGCTACTGGCCATGGTGGAAAAATACCACCGCTGGATGCGCCATTGACTATCCTTAATTGGTCATCACCGACATAAGGATATTTAATGAGTGACCCCGACGCGGGCTTAGCGGGCTCCGGCTTGACGGACAGCCGACGCAGTACGAGCCCGGCAAACCCGCAACCCTCACCAGCCGCTGACGACCAGACCATCTGCCAAGAGCTGAACAAAATCCTCAAAGATCGCAATATCGTGCTGGCTGAATCGTCTACTGTAACCTTGCAAGAATCCCTGCAACTCAATAACCGCAGTTTTCGCAACCGGATCAAAAACCTCCTGCCGGTCTCGGTGTACAAGTTCTTCACCCGTCTCAAATCCGCCCATCAGCAACGAAAAATCGGCACTATGATTGCGCTGTTACAGCAAAAAAATCAGGCCGCCTGGCAACGTCTGGGTGAAGGCCGTGCCGGTGGTGCTGATGACAGGGAGCTGCGCCGACTTCTGCTGGACTGCGAACAGTCGCAGTTATGGCTGGACCTGATGGAGGGCCGTGGCCAGTCTCAGGTAACCGTGGACCGTGCCCGGGTGGTGGACTGTTTGAAGCAGTGTGTCAGAGCCCGGATTGCCAGTGACTATCAGTTGGCTGACGAGGCTTACCTGAAGGCCATTGTTGACCTGAAACGCTCCATCATTCACGAAGATGAGCTGAAAGTTGAGTTGCAGACCTCTTCAGGCACACAGGTTGCAGAGCTGAAGCAGTTTGAAAAAATGCTGGTGGACGAAGCTGCGGCCATGGAAGCGTATCGACTGTATGGACACGACGGTCAATCGTGAAGTACTGAGTTCACCCGTTGCGGAACAAAAGTGTATGACTCGCTGTCAGAGTGGTGACATAACAAATATACGGACTGCAAACAATGAATGTTGACGGCGCACAGGGTGCATCTCCTTTGGCGCTCAAAGGCCATGGTGAGCACAAAAGAGAAGATCTGCGGAATCTTCTGAAAAAGCAGAACGATACAGTCTCAGAAGCCCGGGGTCCTGAGGCTCGCAGTGATAAGACCCTATTACAACGAAGAAAAGAGAGGCTTTTTCTGCCCCTCAATTTGCGACTGGAAACGGGACTCTCTAAACGCCCCATTGAGCGTTTGGTTGACGAGCTGGACCGCAGGCTCTTTGGTGAATTGTATTCCCCTGTCGGTTCACCCATCGTCTCCTCTGACAATGCATTTAAAATGTACTGTGTGCCCTGTAGTGATGGGCAACGAGTGATGATCCACTCATTATGCCCTGATAAAGGAAAATACTTCGAAGAGTTTTCTGGCAGTTTCTGGGAGATGGTTCACCAGCAGAGTACTCACGTCTGCGCTTTGGCTAACCCCAGCTACAGGCCGATTTACATGCCGCCACAACAAAACGCTGAGGCACTGAAATCTCACCCTCTTAACGTCGGCGATTCCCGCCACTTTGCCAATGGCATGGGTGTTGATGTTGTACAGATTAACTTGCTCTCTGATCTGAAAAATACGGTGTTGAAATATCAGCGCAGTGCCCAGGGCGACTCCCCCGTAGCCCGCGAAGTCAAGGTTGAACTGACAAGATTTTCGGACCGGGCCGGCGCGGTCTGTGGCGCTGATGAACTGCCCGGAACCTGTAAAGAGATAAAGATTGACCAGTTTTTTTCCTGCTGGTCTGACACCGAGCCTGTGGCCCCGGAAATAGCCTGCAAGATTGTGTCCAGACTGACCTCGCCTAACCTGCAACTGCACTGTGAGGGCGGCGTGAACCGCAGTCCTGCAGCGGCAGCAATGATATTACTCAGCAAAAAGCAAGAGAGCCTCGGTGTTCATAATCTGCTCGATGAGGTTGCCAGTACCATCAAGTATATTCGCCGCTGTTGCCATAACAGCCAGGCCATAGACAGGTCTGCCCGAATATCAATCCTGAATTTTGTCCTGCACATCAAATCACTCTCTTCAGAGCATGTGCATTGCTGACGTCTGTAAGGTGTCGCGAAAGGCCCTGAAAAGAAGGAAACCACAAAGGTACGAAGACACAAAGTTTTTTTGAGCTTGCCTGGGCAAACAAAAAAACTTCCTTTGTGCCTTCGTGTCTATGTGGTTCAAGGCTTTTATGCTTTTTGCGACAGCCTCGTCTAGCGGGGCTTGCTGATGTGCTTTGTCAACAGGCCATCTTCGAGCAGGGCCCTTCTGACCAGGGCGTACCCACCAAACCACGGGCTGTCATACAACTCAGAGCAGACGACTTTAGTTGTGTCATGGTATGTAGACACGGTCTGGGTCTTCAGACAGTGCGTGATCACCGGGTTGATAATCTCGATGGCCTGACAGATTTCTCCGGCTAAAACCACGCAATCCGGTCGCAGCAGATTAACGCCCATGGCAATCGCCTTGCCCAGGTTGCTGGCGGCCTCTTTCAGCAAAACAGTCGCCAGTTGGTCGCCTTCATTCGCTGCTGCGCAGATCGCGTTGATGTCAGCGTTGTCTCCCAACACGCTGGGCACCCCGGATTCAAGCAATTTTTGGCAACGTTGCTCCAGGGCTGGGTTGCAAACCAGCGTTTCCAGGCAACCATAATTCCCGCAATAACAGCGCTCCCCCAGTGGGTCGATCTGCATATGGCCGATTTCTCCGACGGCCATGGAGCTGCCTTCATACAGTTTGCCATCGAGAATCATGCCGGCGCCCACACCGTTGTGAACACCAACAAACAGGCTGTTTTTGACCCCGGCACTGGCGCCAAAAAGACTCTCTGCCAACGCCATGGAGGAGACAAAATTATTGATAAAGCACGGCACACCCAGTGCCTGCGAGACTTGCTGGGCCAGTGGCAGTTTATGTACCGACAGATGGGGCATAAAGCTAATGATGCCGGTGGTTGAATTGACCAGTCCCGGTGTGGTTATGCCCACGCCTGCCAACCGGTGAATGTGCTGTTGCCGGGTCTGCCAGAACGATTGTAACGAGGCAATCAGCTGTCTGGAAAACGCCGTCTGGCTCAACGGTTGCAGTGGCTCAGAATGGCTGGCCAGCAATTTCCCGGAAAGGTCACAAAGCCCAAGATGCAGTCTGGTTCTGCCAGCGCGGGCGGCCAGAATCTGCACCTGGTCCCAGGCTGGCGCCAGTGAGATTGCCCGGCGCCCTCTGGGTGAATCTTGTTGCTCTTGCTCGACAATCAGACCTGCCGCCAGCAGCTCCCGGGTGATGCGCGTGACGCTGCCGGGGGCGAGGGCACACAGCTTGGCCACCTGGATTCTGGATACGGCACCGTTATCAACAATGCACTTAAATACCGCAGCAACGTTACGCTCTTTGACAAAGTCCAGATTGGCGGTTTTCATCAGCGGTGCAGTTTCAGCTCGCCACCACTGACCGAGCCCCGGACTGTGAAGCTGTCGTCAAAAATAGCGAGGTTGGCAAAGTGGCCAGCAGTGATGCTGCCCATCTGTTGGTGTACGTGAATCGCTTTTGCTGCATTGATGGAGGCCATACGCACCGCCGCCCGCGGCTCGATGCCGGCACGGATGCTGTTGGCTAGTGCGTCAATCATGGTGAGCGCTGAGCCGGCCAGCGTGCCGTCGACATTGCTGCACATGCCGTCACGGTGATAAATGGTCTGTCCGGCAAAAGCAAAGGTCTCCATATCGGTGCCTGCCGGTGTGGTTGCATCGGTCACCAGCACCAGGCGATCAGCCATGAGGCGGTGGGCGATACGCAGGTTCTCCCACGACAGGTGATGGCCATCGGCAATAATGCCGGCCCCTAACCGGTGGCTGTCAAAGATCGCCCCGACTACGCCGGGTTCACGACTGCCCAGCGGGCTCATGGCATTGTGCAGGTGGGTGGCGAATGAGGCTCCGGCTGTTTCCGCCGCCTTGGCCTGGGCACAGGTCGCGTTGGTATGGCCAAGCGAGACCACAATGCCTGCAGAACTCAATCGTTCAATGGTGCCTTCAGGGCAGACTTCCGGTGCCAGCGTCACCATGGTAATGGCATCGGCGTTGGCGCACAGATAATCAATCATCTCAGGAGTCGGACGACGGATGAAATCCACATCATGAATTCCCTTGCGTTCGGGATTCAGATAAGGGCCTTCCAGGTGGATACCCGGAACCCTCTGCGGGTGCATGGTCCGGTATTGGCGCACAACGGCCACGGCCTGTTGCATATCGTCGTCGCTGCAGGTGATCAGCGTGGGCAAAAATGCGGTGCAGCCTGAGTGCAGGTTGATGGCATGCATGGTATCGAGCGTGTCGATGGTGATATCACTGTTAAAAAGCACACCACCACAGCCGTTCAGTTGCAGGTCGATAAAACCAGGGCTCAACGTCAAACCTTGCAGATCGATCCGCTCCAGGTTGTCTGGCATGACTATATTTGCCGCTAATCCTGCGGCCAGGATACGGTCACCCGCAATGATAACCGTATCCATCGGCTCACAGTGGCCAGTCAGGGGTTTGAAATTTACCAGTGCGTAGGCCACGTGCTCGCCGGCGGAAGCTTTTGCAGCCATATCAAAAGCCCTTGATGTTTTCTGACTCGATATCGGTAAAGTAACGCAGTGTGCGAACCGTCAGGTCCAGGGTGGCAGGTTCATCACAAATCATCATGGCCTTCGGATGGAGCTGCAAGGCGGAAATGGTCCACATATGGTTGACACAACCTTCGACCGAGGCCTGCACCGCGCGCGATTTATCAGCTCCGGTGGCAAGAATCATCAGCTCGCGGGCGTCCAGCACCGTGCCTACCCCTACGGTCAGGGCCAGTTTTGGCACCAGGTCGATTTGCTGATCGAAGAAACGGGCATTGGCTTCACGGGTTTGCGTTGTCAGCGTCTTGACCCGGGTGCGCGAAGCGAGGGATGAGGCCGGTTCATTAAAGGCGATGTGTCCGTCATGCCCAACACCGCCCATAAACAGCTCAATACCGCCGTACTGTTTGATGGCCTCTTCGTAGCGCAGGCACTCAGCGTCGAGGTCGTCGGCATTGCCATTGAGGAAGTTGATGTTGCCCTTTGGGATATCGACATGATCAAAAAAATGCCTGTGCATGAATACCCGGTAACACTCCGGATGGTCTGCTGGCAGGCCAACGTACTCATCCATGTTGAACGTGACCACGTTGGCAAAACTCACCTCACCGGCCCGGTGCAGGCGTACCAGCTCCTGGTAGGTGAGAATAGGCGTGCCACCGGTGGGTAAACCCAGCACAAACGGGCGCTCAGGTGTCGGCGCAAAAGCCTGTATCCGTGCCACGATGTAGCGAGCGGCCCAGCATCCTACTGTTGGCTTGTCTTTTAACGGGATAAAACGCATGTCGAAAACTCCGGAAAACCGTATCGGCATGATAGCCTATTTATTTTTTATTAAAAAATAAATAGGCGTCACACAGGTAATTATTACGCAAAAACACTTAATCCTGCCCTTGTTTGTGACTTGTTGTGCTTTTTTATTTTTTTTGAAAAAATAAATCAGTAAAATATACCCAGACACCCATGGCGCTTACAACAAAAGGTTGATTGATCATGAATATATTGGGATACCTGCAAAAACTTGGCGCAGCACTGATGCTACCCATTGCGGTTCTTCCGGTGGCCGCTTTGCTGCTTCGTCTCGGACAGCCGGATCTTTTCGATATCCCGTTCATGGCACAGGCCGGTAACGCTATTTTCAGTAACCTGCCGCTGTTGTTTGCTATGGGTATTGCGGTTGGTCTGGCGGCTGACGGAGCCGGTGCCGCAGCCATCGCCGGTGCTGTCGGTTTTTTCATTCTCAAGGCGACGACGGCAACCATTAACCCCGATATCGATATGTCTTTCTTTGGTGGCATCATCAGCGGCATCGTGGCCGGGCACAGCTACAACCGTTTCCACAACGCCTCACTGCCCGATTACCTGGGCTTTTTCGGGGGCAAACGACTGGTGCCGATTATGACCGGCCTGTTTATGCTCATCATCGGCTGGGCCTGCGGCTACATCTGGCCGGCCGTACAAAATGGCATTGATGCGTTTGGTCATGGCGTGGCCGAGTCCGGCTCTGTCGGTCAGTTCGTCTACGGGACGCTTAACCGCGGGTTGATTCCATTTGGTCTGCACCACGTGTTGAACTCGTACTTCTGGTTTGGCCTGGGCAGCTTTACCAACGCTGCCGGTGAGGTGGTTAACGGTGACCTGCACCGTTTCTTTGCTGGCGACCCTTCAGCCGGGATGTTTATGACCGGTTTCTTCCCGGTGATGATGTTTGGCCTGCCGGCTGCTGCCCTGGCAATGTATCTGACGGCTGATAAAAGTCGCCGGGCACAAGTGGGTGGTGTGTTGCTCTCAGTGGCCCTGACAGCTTTTCTCACCGGTATTACCGAGCCGCTGGAGTTTATGTTCATGTTCCTGGCACCAGGCCTGTATGCAGTCCACGCGCTGCTGACGGGGGCGGCACTGGCCACCACGAATGCCATGGGCGTGCTCAGCGGTTTTGGTTTCTCTGCCGGACTGTTTGACATGGTGCTAAACTGGGGGCTGGCAACCAGGCCCTGGACACTGGTCATGATCGGCCTTGCGTTCGGTGTCGTTTACTTTTTCGTATTCTATTTCGCCATCAAGGCATTCAACCTGAAAACGCCTGGCCGTGAGCACGATGGTGACGATCTGGTTGAAAGTCCGGCGGATGTTGCTCCCGGTGCTGGCGCCGAGAGTGACAGCGCCTACAAAGCGCGCCAGTTTGCCTGTGCGGTGGGTGGTCTTGCTAACATTGAGGGCATTGATTCCTGCATTACACGACTGCGTTTAACCCTGAAAAATCCTGCTGTTGCCGATGAGCAAACCATCAAGGCACTCGGTGCCAGCGGTATGATCCGTGTGGGTGAAAAAAACCTGCAGGTCATTCTTGGTCCCAAGGCGGAGATCATTGCCACAGAGATGAAAAAGATTGCCGCTGATGAAGATCTGAGTACCATACAGATGCCCGGCAAGACTCCTGAACCGCAGTCTACTCCGGCTTAATGTTGTAAAGGAACGCTTTTTACCCCCATGAATTTGCCGCCTGCCACCGATGACAGGCGGCATTTTTGTTAATCAGTGTGACGATGTTTGAAAAACCTACGGTTATTTAATATGAGCAGTCCAGGTTTCTTTCAGAAGCTGCTAAAGGCTTTCAATCCAGGCAAGGATGATGCCGAAGCTTCCCCAAAAAAGCCAGTCAGCACGCCCCCGACAACAGACACAGGCGAAACGGCGACAGCCACAGTTCAGACGGTGGCAACGAAAGCCATCGACAATACTCTGTTTGCCCGACAGTGCCTGAAGTTAGCCGGTGGGCATGCCAACGTGACGCGCATCGATGCCTGCGTGACCCGAGTGCGCCTGACCCTGAAAGATGCTGCCAGAATCCGTGATGACCGGTTCAAAGCCATCGGTGCCCTGGCCGTGGTGCACGTGGGTGACAATTATCTGCAAATCGTCGTAGGGCCAGCGGCGCAAGAAGTTGCTATAAAAATGCAGGAAATCCCCATGACGGATGATCTTGCCAACGTTGAGGTGCCTGCATGAGCTCCCCTGTTAGTCTTTCCCTGGTTGCACCCTTGACCGGAGTGCTGCTCTCCATCGAAGAGTCCTCTGACCCGGTATTTGCCGGTCGGTTGATTGGTGATGGTGTCGTCATTAACCCTACCGACAACGTGGTTTTGTCTCCTTGTGACGGTGTTGTCAGTCAGTTGCACGATGCCAAACACGCGGTGGCGATCAAATCCAGTACCGGTGTTGAGATATTGATCCACGTGGGTATTGATACCGTTATGTTACG
>JAQFVO010000349.1 GCA_027942505.1 Endozoicomonas sp.
TGTGCGGTAGTTACCTCCTATAACCCGCAAACCAAAGATATAGCCACAGAAGGCACCGGCAATAATACCGAGACGGATAAAGAGTTTGTCTTCCGGGTGTATGAGCAACTGCTGAAGGATGTGAAACCGGATGCGGGCAAAACCAGGACCGAAACCTACGAATTCAGGGTAAAGGCACTCTTCACCAAAGAACCGGCCAATATGAAACTGCTGATTGTGGTGGATAAGCTGCTGACCGGTTTTGATGCACCCAGCTGTACCTATCTTTACATTGATAAATCCATGCAGGATCACGGGCTGTTTCAGGCGATCTGCCGGGTGAACCGACTGGATACGGAAGATAAGATTAACGGCTATATCATCGACTACAAAGACCTGTTCAACAAGGTGGGCAAGGCGGTTGCCGTTTATACCAGTGAGCTGGATTACGACGATTTCAAGGAAGAAGATTGTGAGATTCTGCTCAAGCAGCGGCTGGAAGAAGGTCGGGAGCGGCTGGACAATGCCCTGGAAGCCATTGAGATGCTGTGTGAGCCGGTGCCACCGCCCAAGGGTGACCTGGAGTTTATCCATTACTTCTGTGGTAATACCGAGATAGAGGAAGACTTGAAGGCAAAAGAGCCGTTGCGGGCTTCACTTTATAAATCGATGGTGGCGCTGATCCGGGCTTACGCCAATATTGCCGATGAGCTGGTGGCTGCGGGGTATACCCCTGAGCAGATTGAACGTATCCAGGAGCGGCTGGATTTTTATGTCAAGCTGCGGGAGCTGATTCGCCGTACCAGCAATGAGGTGATCGACCTCAAAGCCTATGAAGCGGATATGCGTCATCTGATTGATACCTACATTCAGGCGGATGATTCGGTGGAGATTTCACCATTCAAGAATACACCCCTGATTGATGTGATTGTCAGGAGTGGCATTGCCGAGGCGATCCGCACCGAGCTTGGCCGGGTGAAGGGCAATCAACAGGCGGTTTCGGAAGCCATTGAGAATAATGTTCGCAGCCGTATTATCGAGAGCCAACTGAACGATCCGGCCTATTTTGACAAGATGTCCGCACTGCTCAATGAGCTGATCCGCCAGCGCAAGGATAATGCCATTGAGTATGAAAAGTATCTTATGGAAATTGCGGAGCTGGCTAACAAGGTCGTGACCGGACAGAAGGATGATATGCCTGCGGCGTTGGATACTCCGGCAAAGCGGATGCTCTACAATAATCTTGATGAAAATGAGGCGCTGGTGTTACAAATTGATGGTGCTGTCAGGGACAATCTGTCAGATGGCTGGCGTGGGAATCATGCGAAGGAGAGCTATATTCTCAATGCGCTTTATGAGATTCTGCAAGATGAAGATGAGACTTATCGTGTTTTCAATCTTATCTCTAATCAGCAAGAGTATTTATAGAAGCCCTTTGAACCACAAAGGCACGGAGACACAAAGAAAAGATTTCTTTTTTTCTTCCTTTGTGTCTCCGTGCCTTTGTGGTGAAAGTCTTTTAAAGGAGCCTGAATGCCCGAAATGACGTTAGGAGGTATTGATATTGAGGTGGTACAAAAGAATATCAAGCATGTTCACCTGAGCGTTCTGCCACCGGAAGGTCATGTTCGGGTTTCTGCGCCGGTGCATATCGGTCAGGAGACCTTGCGGGCATATATCATCACCAAACTGCCCTGGATCAGAAAACAGCAGCAGAAACTGCAAGCCCAGGTGCGGGAAGCGCCACGGGATATGGTGGGTGGTGAAAGCCACTACTTCAACGGGCAACGTTATTTATTGGAGATTGTCGAACGAAACTCGGTGCCAGAGGTGGATCTAGGCCACCATACGATAACGCTGTACGTTCGACCTGGTACTGCCCCGGATAAGCGGCTGGCGATTTTGCGGGAATGGTACCGGGCAAAGCTGAAGGAGCGGTTGCCGCCGATCATTGAGCATTACGAAAAACTGATGGGTGTAAAAGTTGCCGAGTTTGGTGTTAAGCAGATGAAAACCAAATGGGGTACCTGTAACCCTGCTGCGGGCCGGATTTGGGTGAATCTGGAGTTGGCAAAAAAACCGGCATCGTGCCTGGAATATATTGTGGTGCATGAGATGGTGCACTTGCTGGAACCTTCCCATAACAAGCGGTTTAAGTCTTTGATGGAACAGTATATGCCGAATTGGCGCGGTTATCGGGATGAGTTGAATAGTTTGCCGGTGAGGTATGAGGATTGGGGGTATTGATGTCTCTGGTCTGTTATTCCGTGGCCGGGAGAAATCTTGTACATTATGTCGAAAATTGAAATTACTCAACGAGAAATGGA
>JAQFVO010000454.1 GCA_027942505.1 Endozoicomonas sp.
AGCGGCGAGGTGCAGGGGGGTGGTGCCACCGTTGCACGTTGCATTAACCAAGGCCCCAGCAGTCAGCAGGTCAACAGCCAGCTTCCAGTGGCCCTGATAGGCGTTGGTGTGCAGAGGGGTGACGCCATCGTTGCCCGATGCATTAACCCGGGCCCCAGCGGCCAGCAGGAAAGCAGCCACCTCCCGATGGCCGTTCTGGACGGCAATGTGCAATGGGGTGGCGCCACACTCTCTGAGCGTATTAACCTGGGCTCCAGCGACCAGCAGGATAGCAACCAGCTCCAGGTGGCCGTTCTGGGCAGCGATGTACAGGGGAGTGGTGCCATCCTTACGCGTTGTATTAACCTGGGCCCTGGCGTCCAGCAGTTCAGCAGCAAGATCCAGGTGGCCTTGGTTAATGCAACGTGCAACGGTGGCACCACCCCCCTGCACCTCGCCGCTCAGAGGGGCCACTGGGTGCTGGCTGCTGTCCTCCTGTCGGCTGGTGCCCAGGTTAATGCACCGGACAGGGACGGCGTCACCCCCCTTTACATGGCCGCCCGTGACGGCCACCGGATGATGGTTGCTATCCTGCTGTGCGCAGGGGCTGACATTAAGAAAAGATGGCGAATATTCGGCCCACTGATGAAAAAATCGGCGATTCAGGCAGCAAGAGAAAATCATCATGACGATATTGTCCAAATGCTAGTTGACTGGAGACGCAACAGAAGAGGACAAGACATTATCGCCCGCCCGAAACACAGGAATTATGCAAAAGCCAGATGACGGCTATGTTCGCCAGGTTTGAACAAAAAGCAGATTAGTAAGCCAGACAAGAAAAATTGAGACTTGGCTGTGCAAGCCGCCTCCCCGTCTGCCCCGGCCTTAGCAGCCGGTTGAGATACCTCTTCGCCCCCCCTTGCCATTTCCGGTAAGACCCGGAAGACCCATTCAAGCGGTGCCAGGCCGGTTCATGAAGGCACAAGTGATGCTCATCTGTCGTTCCGCTCAGACAGCACGGTAATTTTTAGCCAGTGATTCAGGATACTTCTGAATTTTTTTTTGTCTCAGTCGGCATCCGATAACTCTTTGTTATGGTTTCCAGTGATT
>JAQFVO010000476.1 GCA_027942505.1 Endozoicomonas sp.
GTTTCCTATCTTCTTGTGGCTCAACCTCGTGATTTTCTTGGTCAAAGCGTCGTTCCAAGGGAACCACACCCTTTGAAAAAGACTTTCGGTTGACCCTGTGCCTCGCGCCAGCCAGGGATGCGGTCGTCAAGCAGGACCTCACTGGTGGGTTCCAGTTTTTTGCCCTTGTAATCGAACGTCAGAATCTTGTAGCAGCGAGTGCCTTCCGGCACGTCAATGTAGAGTTCGGGGAGGCCTGCAACAGGGGTCAGCGGGGTAGGATGGTGGACCCACGCCTCGCTGCGCTTGAAAAAATCCACACAGGCATTACGCAACGTGCGCTTAGCCAGTGGCACCGGGCAACCGGCAACATCGGGGATAATCTCGGGGATCAGTTCGTCGTACTTGACCATCATTTAATCACTCCCTGATTAGGCGACAGGGCAATTTCAATATTGCGCTTGACACCCAACGCTTCGGTCAGTCGGTTATAAAAACCCTGTGCCTGCGCTTCATTGGTTGGGTTCGCGCCATCTTTACTCAGCGCCCGGAACACAACGTAATCGGTCAGCACGGGTGCGTAAATATCGTCCAGAGTAACGTCGTCGCCCAGCGAATCAGGTAGGGTAGGGTTGGTAGGATAAGCAGCGCGGACAAAACCTGCCGGGTCAGGTTGGGGCGGATACACGTCAAAGTGCGTGGGGTCGTCCTCATCATAAACATAGTGGATGACCGTACCGTCCGGGGTCGAGCCATGCCAGCCAGGATCAGTGTTATCCAGCGTCTGCCGGTCCACAATGGTGATCACGTTACCGGGCGTCTTGCCATCGCCGCCCATGTTGTTATAAACCTGCACCAGCCCGATAGCGCCTGCGGGCAACTCCTGCCGGGTGCCGGGCTGTAATGGGATAGTCTGGTTGGCGACATTGGCATTGGGTTTGACGATAACGATAAAGCTGTGCCCTTCCTGAACCCAGCCCAACAATTCAGCGTCACTGTGGTTGTAATCGCCATCGGGGTCGGCGTCACGCAACAGCGTTCTGGCCCGTTCAATCACCGCACTGACCAGCGTCGCCATCAGTTCATATCCTCAACAGCACGGTCCTTTTTCACCCGCTCCCAGGCCAGCTCCCGCTCGTCCGCCGTGTGATCACCGGCAATGGCCTTGATGTGGTTAGCCTTCGGGCAGCCCGAGTTGGTCAGCTTACGCTCATCGCCTTCATCAA
>JAQFVO010000575.1 GCA_027942505.1 Endozoicomonas sp.
ACTCCAAGGTGTTGCTTCAGGTCTCTGAGACCAACGATCTGGATTACAAGGAGTCCGACGTATTTCGGGACGGGGTAATTACCGGACGGGGGTTCTTTGATGTGCGCGTCAACTTCGACGGCAATATCAATGGTGAGATTGACATCCAGCACAAGAAGAACACCGAGGTACTGCTGGACCCCGATGCCGACAAGTACGACCCCAAGACATGGAAGGAAGTATTCACCACGGCCTGGCTGTCACTGGATGAGATTGAAACTCAGTACGGCAAGGACAAGGCCGAGCAGGTGCGGACGGTGGCCAACCTGGGGGACTATTTTACCGACGACTCCATTGTCTTCAGTAGCCAGCGCAAGGACACGTTTGGCGGTGAGCACAATACTCTGGATATAGTAGACCCCACAGAGGACCGCGATGTACGGGCTGTGCGTGTGATCAGCCGTCAGTACAAGAAGATGAAGATGGTGCGTTTTTTCATCGACCCTGAAACAGGCGACACCCGCCCTGTTCCCGAGGGCTGGGACCACAAGCGCATTGAGTTTACCAAGGCCATCTATGGGCTGGATGAGATTCAGCAGCCTAAGCAGGCGATTCGCTGGACCACTACGGTGGATTCGGTGGTGCTCAGTGATACGTGGTCGCCCTACCGGACTTATACCATCGTCCCTTATTTCTGTTACTGGGTGGACGGCAGGCCCTTCGGTATTGTCAAAAACCTGATCTCGCCCCAGGAGCAGTTGAACAAGATTAAAAGTCAGGAGCTGCATATCGTCAACAGCACGGCGAATAGCGGCTGGGTGGTCGAGGAAGATTCACTGGTTAACATGACCTCCGATGATCTGGCTAACCGGGGGAGCGAGTCTGGTATTGTGCTGGAGGTGAAGAAGTCAGCCCGCACAGCCCCGGCTAAGATCAAGCCCAACCAGATACCCACGGGTCTTGAGCGGATTAGCCTGAATACCCAGACCGACATCAAGGAGATTTCCGGCATTACCGATGCCATGTTGGGGCTGGAGAGTGCCGAGGTATCCGGTGTCGCCCTGCGTAACAAAGAGAATCGCGGACAGGTGCAGATTCAGGCACCGCTGGATAATCTGGCTCGCACCCGCAAACTGTTGGGCAACAAGATTCTGGAGCTGGTCAAGGACTTCTATACCGAAGAAAGGCTGTTGGTAGTAACCCGGGATGATGAGATCGGCAACCCGCAGGAGGAGCTGGCGGTCAACCAGGTCACCGCCGAGGGGCAGGTGTTGAATGATCTGACGGTGGGTGAGTATGAGGTGGTGGTGACTACCCAGCCTGCTCGGGATGCGTTTAACGACAGCCAGTTTGCCGAAATGCTTAACATGCGTCAGGCCGGTATCTCGGTGCCCGGGTATCGTGTGGTGCAGGCGTCGCACCTGGCCAATAAAGACGACATTGCCCGTGAACTGCAACAGCTGGAAGGTCTGGGTGAGCAGTCGCCCGAGCAGCAGCAGATGGCCCAGATGCAGATGCAGTTCACCATGCAGCAGATGCAACTGGAGTTACAGAAGATGGCGGCTGAGATTCAGAAGCTGACGGCAGATGCCCAGTTCTCCCAGGCCCGTGCCGAGGACACTGCCCGCAGCGACGAGATGGAAATGCGCCAGATCGAGGCGGATGTGGCCAAGGCCCGCGAAGGTAACGACCTGCGTCGTGATCTGTCTGACCGCAGCAACATTGCCGGTATGGATCGGCAGGTATTACAAACCCGTGGTCGTATTGCCGAGAAGGTAGCCGACGCGAAACTTAACCCCAACGCTAACCCACAGGAGCCAGCTAATGGACCCAGATAACAAGGACGTGGAACATGAAAGCATTTATGTCGGCGCTGATGCAGTCCACCCGGAGGATCGTGAAGCGAATGTTATTCTGCCTGGAGAACCGGGCTATCAGCCGCCAGAGGAAACTGACGAAAGCACAGGCGCGGATGGCCAGAGCAAGGAGGCTGTTTCTTCTGGCGCAGCAGCTGGAGAAGACGGCGAGGGGACGCCGCCAGTGGCGAGTTGGCCATAACGGCACTGGACGAACGATTAGTAAGAACCCTTGATC
>JAQFVO010000632.1 GCA_027942505.1 Endozoicomonas sp.
TGGCTGGAAGGACCAGCCAACACTATTGGCAACTACTGGAAAAACTATCTCAATGAGATAAAAAAATCCCTGCCAGATGGGTTCCGAACAATCCCTGTACGGAATGACAGCGCAGTGACTTGACCTTTTGCGACAACCTCAAAGGAGGGGCGTGGCAAAAGGCCCTGAAAAGAAGGGAACCACGAAGGACACGAAGAGCACGAAGAAGAGCTTTTCTGTTCCTTCGTGTCCTTCGTGGTTCAAGGCTTTTATGCTTTTTGCGACACCCTCCTCGCCGGGACGAGTTTCTGGCCAAATTCGAGCAAGCCGGCGTAGACACTGTCGATGGCCTGCCGCTGGCGGATTTTATCAATCCTGACAAGCCACTACCCAGCCGACTTCCCCCGAATTTCAGATCCCCCTTGTTATAAATAAATATTTTTTAACAATATCAACAGATCATCAGCAGGCTCTGGTATTCAGGTTCGATGATGACTGACGATCACGGGCCACCAGCCGGGCAGGCCTGGCCCGGCAGAACAGAACCACACTCAACACCGCCGTCAGCGCCTCTGCCGTGGGCAAAGCAATAAACACCCCTTCCAGGCCAAATAGCTTCCAAAACAGCAAGATAAACGTCAAAGGTAGTATTAGTGAGCGACTGAGGGCAATGGCAGCAGACCGCGTGGCACAGTGCATCCCGGTAAAATAGCCCGATATAGAGATATTGACACCATTAAACAAGAAAAAGGGCCAGATCACGGCAATGATGCCCAACGTCATGGATAGCGTTTCGTGCTCATTGCTGCCAATAAAGGCACCAGCGAGCTGTTCGGGAAAGAGCTGTAAAACGGTAACAAAACCCACCCCAAGAATCACACTCACAGCAATGGCCAGCGCTATAAACCGGGCAATACGTTCTGGCTTGCCCGCACCGAAGTTGACGCTGACCAGCGGCCCCAAAGCTTCAGCAGTGCCATAGGAAATCGTGGACATAAGCCACACACAGTAGTTAACAATGGTAAATGCTGCCACGCCGGTAGTACCTGCTTCAGAGATCAGCACCAAGTTGATGATGAACATCATCAATCCGCCGGACATCTCATTGATAAACTCCGATATACCGTTATAAGCGGCGCGCAACAGCCCAAACCAGGAACCGTAAGGCTTGATCAGACGAATCTGACACTGTTTGCTCAGCAGTCGTAAAACGAAAAAGAACGCACCAATCACATAAGCATAACCACTGGCCAGTGCAGCACCACGCACTCCCCAGCCCCAGTACTTAATAAAGAGGGTATCAAGCA
>JAQFVO010000749.1 GCA_027942505.1 Endozoicomonas sp.
GTGCTGGGCTATGGCTTTAACCTGATGGACCAGGATTTCATGGTCACCAACTGGAATGAGTACGAGTTTGATCGTGACGCCGAGTATGTAGGTGGGCAAAGCGGTCTCAACGGTGCCGCAGCCCTCTGGTGGAACATGAATGAGAAAATCACCCTGGGTCTTCAGTATCGTTATGCCGAAGAAAAGTTGGGCTCTCCCACTTATCAAGATGGTTTTGTCTACTCGCTGAAATACAATCTCTGATAGCCGATCGGCCTCCCGTGGAGGCCGATTTCATGTTCAGCTCGGTTGCGGGCTAAATCCTGCGCTTTTGCGATTGTTTCCAAAGCACCTCACCACCAGAGTGTCTGGCAATGACCCGGGCCACGACAAACATCAGATCAGAGAGTCGGTTCAGGTATTGCATCAGTGGGGGATTGAGTGCTTCGCCCGCTTCTTTGGCGGCAATCACCCGCCGTTCAGCACGACGTGACACAGTTCTCACCATATGGCAGTAACAGGCCAGTTGAGAGCCGCCGGGCAAAATAAAATTCTTCAGCAGTGGCAGGTTTTCGTTCAGCTCGTCCAGCAAGACTTCAAGGTCAGTGACGTACGACTCTTGTATTATCTGATAGCCCGGCATGGCCAGCTCACCGCCCAGATCAAACAGTCGATGCTGAATACTTTCCAGCGGTTTGTACAGGCGGTCATGCAGGGTTTGTGTCTCTTTTAGCTGATTGATCAGCAGCCCCATCCAGGCATTGAGTTCGTCCACAGAACCGATAGCTTCGATGCGACAGTGGGTTTTGGATACACGTCTTTGATCGTCAAGACTGGTGGTGCCTTTGTCACCAGTTTTTGTGTAGATTTTCGACAGTCTGTTTTGTTCTTGCCCTGATGATTGCTGGGTCATAAGAGCTCCTTAATTACTAAGTACCAGTATTTTGACGATCATGTGATTAAAGTTCAGAAGACCAGATCACTGTTGCAAATATACCCCGGGGCTCACCACGATAACCGACCACTGGCTGATAATGCTTGTCAAACAAGTTGGTAGCCTTTAATTGGGTTTTAAGAGTGTTGGTCAGGTTGAAAGAGCCCCTGAGATCGACCGTGCCATAACCAGGAATTTGCGCTGTATTGCCGGGATCTGTCCAGGTTTTTCCCTGGGTGCGAAAGGTTCCACCTAACGACCAGCATCCAATGTTTTTATCCACATTCAATGCAAACAGTTGCTGAGCCCGATAGTGCAGTTTTTTACCGGCATCGATTCCTGAGCGATTTTCCGGGTCAACAAAGGAGAGGTTGGTATTTAAATCAATGCCTGCCAGCCGGGTATAAAGTTCGAACTCAACGCCACGGATGCGGGCTCTGTCGATATTGACGGTATGCCATTTACCGCTGGTATTCTGGACAGTATTGAGCATGTCGTCCATATCGTTTTGATAGACGTTAATGGACCAGTTGGTCTGCTTGCCAATTATGCCCCGCAGCTCAAGTTCGGCGTAACGTGAGAACTCTGGCTTCAAATCCGGATTAGGAGCCGAGAATGAGGATTGAAGGTACATATCGGTAAAGGTCGGTGCTCTGAATGCGGTACTATAAGTGGCGATCAGGCGTAGATCGGCTGGCAAGTCAAAGCCCCAGGAGGCACCACCAGTGAGATGGCCGCCAAACGCATCGCTGTGATCATAACGACCATTAAGCTGAAGGTCGCCGCTGGCGAGCATAGTCAGGTTCTGGGCATACAGAGCAGTGTTGGACCGCTTATTAATGGCGTAGATGATGTTGCTGTTCACGGTTTCACTAGTGAAGTCAACTCCTGCTGTCAGTAACTGGTTGTTAGTCCAGACAACGTCGTTCAACCAGCTTATGGATAAGAGCTGGTTGTTAATGTGATTAGCTTCGTTTCCATCCACATCCTTTCTGGAGTCATCTACCAGTCCTGCCTCCACTTTGGTATCCCAGACGTCATTAATCGTTTTCGACAGATAGACATTGGCAATGGTCTCTTTAAAGTGCGACTCAGGAAGCGCCGTTGAACTGTAAATATTGTCGTATTCCGACTTGCCGGTGAAGTAGACCAGGTTCATGCCTGCTTCCACGCCGTTAGCAAAATATCTTGATAGGCTGGCAGAGACGGTTTTGTTGCGAAAGGTGTCGTCGTCTGAGTTGGTGTCGGTTGCTGATGTTTTGTCCAGAGTTCGATCATAACCCTTGGTTTCAAGCAGTCGGGCACCAACGTTGTAACGAGTACCGTCTGACTCACCATTAAGGTTTACACCGTACTCGCCTGTTTTACGACTCCCGCCACCAGCTTTAAGAGTTAATGACGGCGTGCCTGCTCCCTGGCGTGTGATGATGTTGATAACACCACCCACTGCGTCGGCCCCATAAAGTGTTGATCGGGGGCCTCGCACGACTTCAATGCGCTCAATGATATCTGGATCAATGTATTCCAGGGGCGCTGAGCCGGAACTGGCAGTATTAATTCTTTGACCATCCATCAGTATCAGGGTCTGGGCGGTCCTAGTGCCACGAAGATAAACACCGGAGCTAGCCCCTGGTCCGCCGCTTGAGCTGATTTGTACACCAGGTGCTGACTGGTTGAGTATCTCCACCACGGTCATGGCCTGGCTACGCTCAATTTCCTCACGGTTGATAATGGTCACCGGTGCCAGGGTTTCATCCACGCTTTGTGCTCTTCTGGCGGCTGTCACTACGACTTGGTCCGTCCTGTGAGTTGGCTCTGCATGGGTAACACCGGCCATCGTAGCCAGGGCTACAGCAACTGAAATCCGAGAGTGCGCAATACTGAAGTGCTGGCTAAAGGTCATGGCTTGTAAACCCTTGTGAATAACACTGATCTGGCAAATAACTGCATTCTTGGGACAATTCAGTCATTTGAAAGCGGGGATTGATTCTGGTCTTGCTTTGCCTGTCGAAATGCCTGTAACTGCTTGCAGATCATCTCAGCACCCTCAAGCACGCGAGGGGTTGGTCTGGCAATCAAGTCGCTCGTTACAGAAAACAGTTGTCGCTGTCGTACGGCTTGAAGATTGGGCCACTGCCTCCAGTAGTCAAGTAATTCCTGCCGGGTTTCCGCGGAGTTACCTCGAGGGTCGGAACCGATAATCACTTGAGGATCACGGGCAATGACTGATTCAATGGCGATTTCGGCCGTGGGAGCAGCAACGTCTCGATAAATATTGTCCCCGCTGCACAGCGCAATGACATCATTGATTACCAATCTACCACCGGCAACTATCAGTGGTGCACGCCAGAACTCGAACAGCACCCGCACGGGAGACAGGTGAGCATATTGTGTTTGCAGTGCGTTCAATCGTGTAGAAAATACGTCAATAGTCTTTTTTGCCTGAGCTTGTGTTCCAGCTATTTCACCAATAAGTGTCAGCGCCTGCTTGATCTCATCAAGAGTGACCGCATTGAGATCGAAGATGGTAATACCGAGCGATTCCAGCTGTTTAACTACTGTCGTAGAATCACCCTCTTTCCAGATTGCGACCAGATCAGGCTTCAGGCCGACGATGGCCTCAATATTGATGTTGGGGTAGCCGCCTACCCTGGGCAGCCTGGCCACGGCCTCGGGATAATCACTGTGCTGGTCAACGGCAATAACCTGCGACCCGGCGCCCGCGGCAAAGAGCAGTTCCGTTGAGGCGGGCGACAGGCTGATGATTTTTGGCTTGTCCGTCGCAAGACAAACGGACCGCCCGCTCATGTCGGTAATGCAGTGCCTCGAACTGGCTTGATTTGACGACACTGTTGCCCATGGCAGCAGTAGGGCCAGTAGCACCGTTATAGTGTGAACTGTGGTGACTGTTTTCATTGTTCCCGGAGCGCTCAGTCAGCTTTTGCCCCGGAGACACGGAGGAAAAGTTTTTTTTCTTTTCTCCGTGTCTTCGTGGCAAGTTTTGATTTGATGGATAACATCAACATGGGAGTGGCTTTGTTTGGCGGGAGCAAAGCTTCTGCCGGTTGGCAGAAGCTTCAGGTGTAACGGTGAGTGGCTATCAGGAGGCAGTTGCCGTCAGGCGATGGGCCCACTTGGTTTTGGCGGCCTCTTGCATATCCACGACTTCATCACTTTCATCAACGATCTCACGGCCGAGCAGGGTTTCGATCATATCTTCAAGGGTGACAATTCCGCGGATATCACCGTATTCGGTGACGACCATGGCCATGTGAGTGCGTTTTTCCAGGAAGGTGGCCATCAGTTTTGGCAACGGTTCCTTCTCCAGTACGGCAATAATCGGTCGCTTCAGACTGCCCAGAGAGGTGCCGCCACCTTCGCGCAAATGGGACATGAGAATGTCGTTACGCATGACAAAACCGTTGATGTCATCAGGGTCTTCGCCGTACACCGGAATGCGTGAGAAGCTGGAGTCAGCGAATGTTTTCATGAAATCGCTGGTCGTTGTGCTCTCCTGCAGGGTAAACAGCACCGAACGTGGTGTCATGATCTCAACAATTTGCAGATCACGGAACTTGAGCATGTTTTTCATCAGCTCCGATTCAACACCCTGCAAAGCACCCACTTCCAGACCAAGGTCTGCCATGGCTTGAATCTCATCGCGCAGGTATGGGTTGGTTTTGTCCTTGGGCGTCATCTTTTTGGTCAACAGCTCAGTGACCCAGATAATGGGCATCAGCATTCTGACCATGAAGCGTACACCCACTGCCATGACCGGTACCAGAGTCTGCCACCAGCTGGCGCCGATGGTTTTGGGGATGATCTCTGACAGAACCAGGATCAACAGTGTCAGCACCGCCGAAAAAATACCCAGGTAAGCGTCACCGAAGACTTTTGCCGCCTGGGCACCGGCGCTGGCCGCACCAATGGTATGGGCAATGGTATTCAGGGTGAGGATCGCCGCCAGGGGACGGTCTATTTGGTCGTGCAGCTCCCGGACGATTTTGGCCCATTTGCTGTTTTTTTGCTCAAGGCTGACCACGTAGGCCGGGGAGATGCTCAGGAGAACGGCTTCAAAGACCGAACAGATAAAGGACACTGCAATGGCAATGACAACATACGCAACAAGCGTAACCACATGGGGCTCCAGAGGTAATTAAGGAAAGGCTATTCTAGCCTGACAGGTTGGCCTTTGGCGACAGAAATTTCTGAGCGCGAGGCGGGTATTTGCTCTTGGCTTTGTGCGCTATTTCAGCCACAGGACTTCGTCCTCACGCCACAATGGTGACTGGTCGTTAGGTGTGCCGTTGTAATTTATCGTGATTTCGTCGTTGGCCAGAATTTTGCGAATAGCAATAATCTCAATGAGCAGCTCGTCCTCTCTGGGGATATAAATGGCATTGGGCGTATAGGAGTGGTTGTAGATTGAGCCGAAGCCCAGGGCTAATGCGGCCCGTTGCTGGCTTTTGCCCCAAGCGAAGTAGTAGTTGTGCAGTACGGTCAACTCCAGCAGTTCTACTTCGTCTGGTGGGACTTCAACGATCGGGCAGCGCTCAATCAGGGTTTCTCTCTCGATCCGGCTATTGGTATAAACTCCACGACCTTTACCGGGGCTGTTGGCGATATAGAGCATGATGAGATGATCTATTTAGAACGATGGTATCAGACTATCAGCTATCGCCGGTTAGGTTAACTCTTTCTCGCAATCTCAGCCTGTCGCAGTTCGCCTTCAAGCAGGGCGAAGATGTGTTGAAACTCATTATCGTACGCCACCAGGGCAGAGCTGAATTCTGGCATGAGTTGGTTGATGGAGTGGCCGGTGTTCTCGGGCAGGGATTCCGGAATAAGTTTGATGGCCTGAGTCAGGTGGTATTCGGTTTGTCGGACAAACGTCATCAGGCGCTCGTACTCAACCCCCATGTTGTTTACCTCTGGTTTTCTGCCTGAGCGGGACAGGGCCATGGCATCAAATACCTGTTGCAGCCTGGTGTCGTATTCGGCCATGGCGTTGTTGACCTGTCTGAGGTTGGCTACGTGGCTGGCATCAGCAGCACCGACCGCAACGACAGGTGCAGACTGACCTTCCTGACTGGCGTCTACGGCGGCTACCTCTGGCTGTTTGCCCAGGGCTGTATCGGGGCGAAAGGGGTTGGTGGCAGCCAGGTTGGCCAGCAGGTTTTCCACCTTGTCGAAGTCCATTTCCAGCATTTTCGGCAGTTCATTCGCCAGACTGGTGTAATTAGTCTCGTTATTGCTCTCGGCAGCAGCCTGTGTGGATGGGCCAAACTCGGGGTCTTTGATGGGATCGGGTTGCATGGGGCGGTTTTTGATCTGGTCCGTCAGCGATGACATAGCACGTCTCCTTTGCCTGTGTCAGTACGAGGGTATTGTTACCTGCATCGGGGAGGAGTATATATTTCTTGAGAAGAGCCGTGGCAGGGTGTTATCTAAAGATTAGTTGATAGTTTTTTTCTATAGCGAGGCAATGGTATTTTGATTTGCAATTGAGAATCATTCTCATACACTTAGATTGACGGCCTTTCGTGACTTGGGGGACATAATGAATAAGACCATCTCTTTCGCCATTGTGCATTTTCTGGTTGCTTTTTCTGTCGGTTATCTGATGACGGGGGATGTGCTGGTTGGCGGTGCACTGGCGCTGGTGGAGCCGGCAGTTAATACGGTGGCGTACCATTTCCACGAGAAGGTCTGGGTTCGCATCAGCAAAGCTAAAGCGGCTCGCGTTGCTGCAACTTTGGCCATTCGCAAGACCGTCTAATTTGCTGCGCTGGCAGGCTCTGGGAAGGTGGCAATGGCACCTTTATTGACGCCCTCAAAGGCAACCACCCGAACGGTTTTCCCAGGCTGGTGTTCGCTCAGGCGTGTGGCCATGTGGTTAGCCAGCAGTTCTACCGTGGAGTCAGTTGCTATGAGATAACAGCTGGCGCAAGGCAGGCTGATCTCAAACTCGCCTTGGTTGGCGGTGTAACCAAAGCGGTGGTAGTCGATACCATCATCGGTGAATGTTTCCAGCAAATCTTCCTGCGTGGCGATGTAGATATCACGCCATTGATCCGCCCATAAGGCTTCCAGGGCCTGATCCCGTTGTTCATCCACAAAGACCTGTAACATGGAGCGGTGGCCGTGGGCGATGCGCTGGCAGTCGCCATGGTGCTTTTTCAAGCCGTGGCTGTAGTGGTAGTAAGCACCTTCAATGGTCTGCGGGTAGAGCCTGAGATCGACGCGGGCGACGTTATCCGGCAGCTCCTCAAGCAGAGCGCTCTCCAAAAAGGGCTTCAGTAACCGCGGGGTGATGGCTGGCACATCCACCAGCAGCATGGCCTGAGCGGGGGCTGAACAGGTGATCAGTCCGTCATTGGTGCGAAAACGGATGGTCAGCTGCTCGTGGTGCTGGTCAACGGTGGTTTGTGGTGCACCAAGCGGAATCAGCAGGCGGTGGTCGCTCAGGCTGTCCAGTGAGGCCTTGATCTGTTTTTTCACATGACCAAAATCAAACACCATGCCCTGCGCGTTCAGTTCGCCCCAGAGCGTTACGTCCACCAGCCAGGTTTCGCCCACCAGTCCGCGCTCCGGGCAGAGATAACTGAAGTCCAGAGTAGAAAGCTGGTTTACAAACAGAGCCTGCATAGTACGTCCGATATAGTGAAAAACAAAAATTGAGGGTTGTGCTTGCTACGAAATGGCACCGAGATTATCTTCTCCACCCGCAAAGATCAAACCCGTTACTATCGCAGGAGTCCGGCTTGAGTCCGCTTATCACCACGGAAGATCTGGCCTTTGATGCCGAACATATCTGGCACCCGTACAGCAGGGCCGGCCTTTTGACTGACCACTCCACGGCTATATTCCCGGTGGTGGGTGCTCAGGGGGTTTACCTGCACCTTAATGATGGCCGTCGGCTGATTGATGGCATGTCTTCCTGGTGGTGTATGGTGCATGGCTACAATCATCCGCAGATGAACGCTGCGCTGCAGCAGCAGGTTGAGCAATTTTCCCATGTCATGTTTGGTGGCCTGACTCATAAGCCAGCCATTGAGCTGGCCAGAAAGCTCCTTGCTATGGCGCCAGAACCCATGCACAGCGTCTTTTTCGCCGACTCTGGTTCGGTGGCAGTGGAGGTCGCTATCAAGATGGCCATGCAGTTCTGGATTGCCCGCGACCGGCCGGAAAAAAACAAAATGCTGACCGTTAAAGGCGGTTACTACGGCGATACCACCGGCTGTATGTCGGTCTGTGATCCAGAAGGCGGTATGCACCACTGGTTCACCGGCATTGTACCGGAGCACTTTTTTGTTTCCCGCCCGGACTGTCGCTTCCACGAGGATGTCACGGAGCAGCATACCAGCCAGTTGCACCAGATGTTTGAGCAGCACGGCCAGCGACTGGCCGGGGTGATTATTGAGCCGGTGGTACAGGGCGCAGGGGGGATGCATTTCTATTCACCGCAGTTTCTGGCGCGTTTACGTCAGCAGTGTGATGAGCATGATGTGCTGTTGATTCATGACGAGATCGCCACCGGCTTTGGCCGCACCGGCAAGCTCTTTGCCTGCGAGCATGCTGATGTTGTGCCGGACATTATGTGCGTTGGCAAAGCACTGACTGGCGGCTACCTGACTCTGGCCGCCACACTGTGCTCGCAGCAGGTCAGTCGGACCATTTCAGATCATAGCCCCTTTATGCACGGACCGACGTTTATGGCCAACCCCCTGGCCTGTGCTGCTGGCAACGCCAGCCTGGAGATTTTGGCCGGAGGAGGCTGGCAGCAACAACTGCCCATGATTGAGAGTGCCCTGCGCGAAGGGCTTGCTCCCTGTACCCGGCTAGACACAGTGGCTGATGTGCGGGTACTTGGTGCCATTGGTGTGGTGGAGATGCGAAGGCCGGTAGATATGGCACAAATACAGCCGCTGCTGGTTAAGGCCGGCGTTTGGGTTCGGCCTTTTGGCAAGCTGGTCTATGTGATGCCGCCTTACATTATTTCCCGCGAGGAGCTGGTTACTTTGTGTCATGCCATTTGCTCGGTGTTGCACGGGCTGGAGTCGTGTTAGAGCAAGAAAAACACCACACACCCTGAGCTTGTTGGCGGAAACCGGATAACGTGTGCAGTGCACTTTAACAAAATCAGTGCGGATGGTGGTATAAATCCGCCTGCCACTTATCGGGCTGTTGAGCGCCGGATTTGCCGGCCGTCTGGTGGGCTACTACCATTGAGCGCTGGCGATTTCTGCAAACTTTGTACAGGAGATACACAC
>JAQFVO010000750.1 GCA_027942505.1 Endozoicomonas sp.
ACTATTGTTAAGGATCGTCTCTAAAATAGCCGATATTCGAGCGCACATCTGTTTCAATTATTCGGAGAGAGCACCCATAAATGATTTTTCATCCGCAAAACGAGGGTTCTCTCTTTTCTCAGCATAATCTTCTGGATGCGCAGAGGTAATAGCCGCAGCTATTTGACGTGCATTGAACCTTTCGTTTGGTGTTTCCTTCAGAAAGTTCACGATCTTTTGAGTCTGTGAAGTCTTAATCATTTGATACTGATTTTAGAAAATGTGTGACGTATGTTATCACGATAATGATGAGGTGTTAGCAGCTAACGCCTGCATAAGCGGCGGTGCGACTTATAGTGAGAACCCACCACAGCCATTTGATGGCTTGGCAGAAGACTAACAACAGAGTGTGAGGGGCAGGGAAAAATCATGAAAGCCCCTGCTATAGCTGGAGTGCAGCACCATTTATGGCTTTGAGCTCAAGGACTATAAAATAAGGAAGTTCGCTCAACTCCAGTAAGCGCAGGCTCATCAAAGAAAGTGATATTTTTACCCTTGGCTGACTAGCTCTAGAAAGTTAGTAGACACTACTCGATTGAGTGCTAGAAAAAAGGATGGCTTTCAGGGAAAAATCATGAAAGCCCTTGCTATAGTTGAAGCGCAGCGCCATTTATAGCTTTGAGCTCAAAGACTATAAAATAAGCAAATTCGCTCAACTCCAGTAAGCGCAGGCTCCTCAAAGGAAGTGACATTCATACCCTTGGCTAACTAGCTCTAGAAAGTTAGTAAACACTACCCGATTGAGTGCTAGAAAAATCGATGGCTTTCATGATTTTTCCCTGATTGGAACGAGGGGTTGCCTGGAAAACCGGGGTCAGGCCTTTCTTTTTGAATAGTCATTGTCGTTTAAAAAACCCAGATTTGAGGAACCAACCTCAAAATCCTGTACCACTTTCACCAAAAACAAGGAATACACAAAGAAAATTACCTAACGCCTAAAAAAGCACGCTACCGCCAGTCATATTAAGCCTTTATACTGGTCTTTGAGCAGAAGGCGGCGTATTTATCGAAACAGCGAAAGGCAAGCCCGAAATACTCACTGCCCGTGTTTGTGCGGTTACGCCTTGGTTGACCGTCAGGCAACCTGTGAATAACTCATGGTTTGTCCATAAATTGTCGATGCGAAATGTACGCCAAAACGGGGGGACCAAGGATGCAGATACACTGAAATTACTCGGAGAATGTTCGCATACATTCTTTGATTAATAATTTGACAAGGGTTCGACAAAATCGGGGTTCACAAAGTAAAGTGCTGATCACCGGGGTTTGTGTCGTACAGGCCAGAGTGCAGTTTGGTCAGCGTACTGATTATTTGCTCTTTCATATACTGGACGAACTCCGGCTTGTTTATGGTGCCTGCCAGCCTTGCCGAGTCAAGAAAACGAGACATTTCCTGCTCAAAAAATGGTGTTTCAAAATAAGCCGGAAGGTTATTGATCCGCGCTTCGAGCAGGGCCTTGTAATGTTCAATCCGATGATCAGCCTGCTTCCGGCGCAGCAGTTCAACATCCTCTATAGCACCTTGCTGCTGAAGCCAGATCACATCCCATAAATCTCTGGCCTTGATATTGCTCCTGGCCGGAATAGCCAGCAGTTTGTCCATTAGAATTTCGTTTGTTGATGAACTTCTGAACAACATCATATCGTAGCCGTCTGGAAGGTTGCCGTAGTGTGTTCTTATGAGCTGAGGGGCTGCATCATGGGTCGGCACATTGGCGATATCGATATGCACGCGCTGGGCTGGAAGGTCTTTGCGAGTTTCCTGAGTATGTATGATTATTTTCCAGGTATGCGCCTGACTGTTAGCGTAGTCCGGATCATTTTTCAGTTGTTTCGGGCTTTTGACGTCCACTTTAAGTCCATAACGATCAGAAAGATAACGCTCTGTTTCCAGACGAATGTTATCAAAATGCTGTGACTGAAAGTTCGTTCCCGCATGAAAGTCAAGGTCTTCACTGTACCGGTTGGTACCGTAACAAAGCCGTAAGCAGGTTCCGCCAATAAATGTCATATCTGGCAGAGTCAGTGTTTTTTGTTGCAACAAAAAAAAGAAATCATAATGAATCAGCTCTTTTTCAATGACTGGCTTCAGAACTGCAAGCCCCGGATTTTGCCGGATGACACTTTCAGCCCGCTCAGAAAGTGTTATTTTTTTCACTGATAATTTCCTCGTAAACATCCATATCTACCATTTGTGTATTTCGCTTAACCCTTCGCAGGTCAGACAGTGCCAGCTCGGGCGATGCGATTCGCAGTGGGCGTTCAGGCTGCTTAATGACCTTATCCAGAATTTCAGTTTCACCGCGGTTTGTGTGGGTAAACTCAATGGTGCCATAAGGTGTTTTAAAGGTTTGACTACGGCCTGTGGTCATCACCGTCAGGTGATTGAGCAACATTTGACTGATGACACTGTATTCAGACAGCGCAGATTCCAGGCTGATATAGGAAAATTCACCTGCTCGCAAGACCACGGCAATCGATTCCAGCTTATGGATTTGCCGCCGGAACTCTCTGCTGTAGACATAAGCGCCACGGCAGACCCGCTCAAGCATGCCGCTTTTAACCCCGCGGCCCAGCGATTTTTTGAAGGAGACTTCCGGTTCATCAGGGAAGTAACTCCGCAACATTTTGGTAGAAAATGCAGCAATACCGTGCTCACTCAAGAGGTCCAGCCGTTGTGAAAGCAGATGATGCTTCATAATCTAAGCCAGTAATAGGAACTCACAGTTGATTTACAGAAAGTATAACTAAAAGCACTCAATCTGTGTAATAGAATCGTATTCAGTTTATCTGTAGAATTCAGAGTTCGGGGTCATTGATAACCGTGAATCCGGGGCTTTCTTTTTGCATACTCATTGTCGTTAACAAACCTCAGAAATTGCCTTGATGTTCCCTCTGACCTACTATCTATGCACCTGTTTTTTAAAGTTTGGTGTATTGCCATGTCATCGACAATTCGAACCAATATTGTGGTTGATCAGGATCTTATCAATGAAGCACTGGAGATATCTGGCTTGAACTCTCGTCGTGAATTGATTCACCACGCCTTAATGGAGCTGGTTCGCCGTGAAAAACAGAAGCAGTTGCTAGCACTGCAGGGTAAAGTGGCCTGGGATGGCGATCTTGATGAACTCCGGAAAACCCGTTAATGGACTGCCTCGTCGATACCAGTGTCTGGATTGATTTTTTTAATGGCACTAAAAATGCCGGGGTTGAGCGTTTAAAGTCGCTGCTAAACCATGGTGAGGTTGCTACAAGCCCGGTGATATTAATGGAAGTCTTTCAGGGGATTCGCTCCGACCAGACCTGCAAACGGGTACAACAACAGCTCGCCTGCCTGAGCTGCTATCCGATTGCAGATGGGCGTTATATTGAAGCCGCTCATTTATATCGACAACTGCGTAAACAAGGCGTCACTGTTCGTAAGAGCATTGACTGCCTGATTGCCTCGGTCGCTTTGTATTTCAAATTGCCGGTTTTACACAGGGACAGATATCTTACCCATATTGCCAGACATTCCGATTTGATCTGCTTTTCTCCAGATCAGCATTAAAGGGTACTACTCAAAGTAGTACCCATTCAAAGAAGTCAATAATAGTGCTATAGCTTCAACACCACCGCCGCACTCATGGCCACCTGGTAAACCACTTCCATAATGTCGCTGGTGTACTGCATGGTTTTATCATCTACCTGAGGCATGACAAGGATTTCATCGCCGGGCTTAACATCGTACTTTGCCAGCTTGCCACCGGTGAGCCAGCCATCGTTGTATTCGATGCGGGTAATGGTGCCATCGGTATGCAGTACCAGCACCCGGGACTGATCCGCCTTTTGTGAGTAGCCGCCAGCACTGTTGACATAATCTGCTATGGTTTTGCCCTCGCTGAATACCATGGCATTGGGGAACATCACTTCACCATGGACCTGCACCAGAACGGTATTGTTGGGAATGACGATTCGGTCCTGGTCTTTAAGCATGACCTCCATACGGGCGCTGCTCTGGCCCAGCAATACCTGTCCTCTTGGTTGCACCTGCCGGGCACGCTGAACAAATTGCATGATCGCTTCAGCATCGGATTTTCTCAGCTGTGCTTCTCCCACACTTTTACTACGGGCAGAGAGCGCCGACTGTTCCAGCTGTTGCAGGGAGACTTCCAGCATCGCCTTCTGCCGTGCGGCAACCTCTTCCCGAAACAGCTGCATGGCCCCAAGATTGGAACGAGGGGTTGCCTGAATGCGACTCATCAAGTCGTTAATGGTACTGCCATAGGGCAATATATAGACCGCCTGTCCACCATGCTCACCCTCTACCGAAACACTGATCGTGCCGGGCATTTTATCCGCCACGACCGATACTTCATCACCATCTTCCAGATAGATGCCCCGGGCCTGGCTCAGCGGCAGATATTCCACATTCCGTTTGGCGGTCTGGTTACGGGCAATACGCACATGGGTGGCCGAAGGCATGGGGCCGACCATGGCCAGGGCGTCTTCCAGCAGAATCCGGCTACCGCTGAACTCTACCTGTACGGGGTTTTCCACCAGTCCGCTGAACATCGCGGTGCTCTGCCTTGAGTTGACGACCAGCGTATCACCGTCGTGCAGTTGTACCTGGGTGATCTTGCCGCTTAGCAGAAAGTCATAGAGATTAAAGTGAGCCCGGGTGCTGCCATTACGCTTCAGCTCGACATTAAGATAACTGCCAGACTCGGAACGGATACCACCCGCCTTGGCCAGAAACGCCAGCACTGAGTCGGAAGCGAAACCGCCATAAAGCCCGGGAGACTGCACAAAACCGGTGACAAACAACTTGACCGGTTCCGCCGCATTCAGGCTGGCATAGAGGTTGACGTTGTTCTGGTAGACACTGCGCACCTTTTTCTCAATAACGGTATTCAGGTCTTTGTTGGCAACACCCTGTAGCTGAACCGGCCCTACCTGGGGAATAAAGACATTGCCCTGGGCGTCAATGGTCAGATTAACCGCGACCTCATAGGCACCCCACATCTGCAGGGTAATTTTATCGCCTATGGCCAGCCGGTATTCCGGGTTAAACCCTTTAAATTCTGCCTGACGAAAACCGCTGAACAGGTTCTGGCCAAATACCGGATGACGGGTAGCCGTAGTGACCAGATCCGGGCCGTTACTGATAGTTCCATCGGTTGGCATGGCAACCTGGGCGGCTGCGCTGTTTCCCAGTGTGCTGATAATCAGAGCGCACGATGGCAGTAGCAGGCCGGCACGTTTGAACATATGCTGAAAACGAAAAATATACGACATAATTTTTTTAATCCCGGTGTTCCCGAATGGTGGCACGAATCATCCGCACCAGTGCAAAAGCCATAAGCAGTAATAAAAAGATATTGGTCAGGCTGTAGCCAACCTTCGGATACGTGGCATCTTGTGCTTGTTGCGGGCTGCTGACTACCACCAGTTGTTTGATTTTACGGCTGGCTTCGGTACGGGCCTTTTCCAGCGCCATCAACGTGGCCGAGTATGCTTCGGTGGCCAGTCGCAGATCCAGCTGCAAGGCTTCCTGCCTGGCCACCAGATCATTCAGGGCGGTGCCTTCGTTACTGGCCAGGCGAATTTTCTCTTTTGCCAGCTGGCTTTCCAGTGCCGAGATGCGCTGTTTCAGGGTGACCACTTTGGGTGAGTTGTCGTTCAGATAAGACGACAGGGTTTGCAGTTCCGTGCGGTTGCGTACCAGTTCTGCCTGCAGCTCATTCAAAATGCCACTCAGGGCAACCCCTTGCTCGGTGGCACTGAGCAAACCGTTGGCACTCTGGAAAGCCAGCAGTTCGGCAGTCACCTCTTTCAGCCGCTGCTCTGCCAGAACCACCTCCTTCTGAACAAAGGCCTGTTGCTCATTGGCCAGCGCATGGCTGATTTCGTTCACAAAGGCTTCGCTGCGGATCAGGATCTGTTCTGCCAGCTGTCGGGTAAAATCGGGTGTAAAGCCCTGTACTTCCAGGTTTAACATACCGCTTTCAACATTAAACTGAACGGCAATATGGTCCCGGTAGTAGCTGAGAAAATCTTCATAGCTGGCATCGCTGCCAAGCTGTGTCAGCCAGTCCGGTTGATCCACATAGTGCCGGCGCAGATTCAGAGTCTCCTGCAGGTGGTTGAGCATATCCGGAGATTGAATAAAGGTCTCAAGGATGCGCTGGTCGTTGCCCGCCTGCGGTGTGATCCCCAGCAGGCTGAAGCCACCCATTGCGCTCTGGCCGCCGTCGTTTTTCTCCACCATAAAACTGGCTTCGGAGACAAACCGGTCAGCAGCAAAGGCGATAAAATAGAGGGCACAGGCCAGCCAGGGCAGCAGCACCATCAAGGCAAACCAGCGACCCACCTGCCGGTGAAAAAGGTGTTTACGGGCCAGTTTGAACCAGCGGTGCTGCTGCACCTTTTTGGACAGTGGTGGTACATTGGCCCGGTTAAGCGGTTGTTTCAGTAGCTTCAGGGTTTCTACGGTGCCTCTGCCCGTTGTCGTTTTCGGCGCTGGTGCGGTCCCGGCGGATGCATCCGGCATCGTTTCAGCCGCTGCTGGCGGTTGGTTCATAAAAGTATTGCTCAATCAAAAATCGAGTTTACCGGTGCCTCTGGCGTTGCATCGGTGAAAACAAGGAATTTATTGCCTGTTGTTCAGATGGCTGCTGGTTGCTTGGGTGTTATGGTTCCGACAACCTGGGCAGGAATCTGGTTGGCCTGGTTATAGGCGGAAATGGCTTCATCAATACTGTCGAAGATGTGCAGTTTTTCATCTTTGATAAATAGCCCCACATCACATTGCCGTTTCAGTTCGTTCATGTTGTGAGAGACAAACAGAAAGTTGGCCCGGCCTTTTTTTTCATCGAATATTTTTTTGCACTTTTCCTTAAAGCGGGCATCACCTACGGCGGTCAGCTCATCGATCAGGTAATAGTCAAAATCAAAGGCCATGCTGACCGCAAAGGAGAACTTGGAGCGCATGCCCGATGAGTAGGATTTCAAGGGCATTTCAAAGTGTTTGTCCAGCTCGGAGAACTCTTTGATAAAGGCTAGCCGGTCCCGGATTTCACTTTTGCTTTTTCCATAAACACGACAGATAAACTCGGCATTTTGTCGCCCCGTCATACTGCCCTGGTAACCACCGCCCAATCCCAGCGGCCAGGAGATATTCCCTTTAACCGTAATTTTGCCCTTGTTGGGCGTATCCACTCCGGCCAGCAGATTCATCAGCGTCGATTTACCACTGCCGTTAATGCCAAAGACGCCAATGTTTTTATCCAGGGGCAGATCGAGCGTGACATCCCTCAGCACATAGTGGCGACCGTATTTGCCCGGAAAGTATTTGGTAACATTTTGCAAAGAGATCATTTTTGCAGCATCTTTCTCCAGTTAGCGCGGTACATCAACATACCCAAGGTCGTGGCAATCAGGGTGCAGAGCCCGAGGTACTCAAAGCTCACCAGTGAGGTATTGTAACCGCTGGAAAAGGCCGAGCGCATCAGTTCAAAAGCATGAATCAGTGGATTCCAGAGTAAAATATTCTGAACACTGGCGGGCATGTCGTTTATTGTGAAAAAAGTGGCAGAGATGAACATCAACGGCTGTAAAATCACAGGAATTAACTTACCCATTTCCGGATAAAGTGAATTCAGTACACCAAAAGTCAATCCCAGGCCAAACGCAAAAAAGCTCAGCAGCAGATATGCCTGTAAAAAGACAAGACTACTGACCAGGCGCACCTCAAACCCCAACCAGGCAGAACCACCAATTAACAGCACAAGCACGACAAAGGTAATCATCATTTCCAGCAGGAAACGCACCAGATAGGCATCAAAAATTCGGACCTGTCGAAAAAGAAACAGGTTTTGATTGGCGCTGACTGCACTAAGACACTGACTGATAACCTTTCGGAAGTACATAAACGGAGCGATGCCTGTCGCCAGAAACACCGGAATTGCCAGCCCGCCTACCATGGTACGGCTGCCAAAGGCATACATCAGGGAGAAAAAGAGTATTTGCAGCAGCGGCTCCAACAGAGCCCAGGCATACCCCAGGCGAAAGGCACCAAAGCGGGTGAGCATCTCCCGGGCCATTAAGGCATGGATGACCGCAAGCTGGATTTTAAACGGTGATCTTCTGGTTATCATAATACCTCTGCAACGCCAGTTGTTGGTGTCTGGCCGCTCATGACTGGCAGCTCATTTTTTCAGGCGCAAAAGTGACGAAGAAAAAATTTAAAGAAGAAATGCAAGATACCGGTAATAATCTGAAGGTGAGTCAGGGCTTCATGGGTGCTGGCTGATACAGCGGAGGCACACCCATCAAAAAGTCACGCTACCGCCCATCATTTTTCGTTTTTTACCTGTATAGCAGTAAAAAACGGTGCTTATAACGAAACAGCGATCTTAACCACCCAACATGACCTTCTCTTGCCGACGACTAATCACCACCATCAAGAAACTGCATATTGACCAGACAGATGATAAATTTTTGCAAGAATATACTGGTAAAGTAACAAAAGTGTAAGTTCGCAAAAACACTGTATAAAGCGGTAAGTGACCGCAGATTGCGTGGGAGCGAGATTTATGCTCGGGGAGATACAGGGGTGGCTTCATCATCACCAACATCATCATCAGGTCAATATGATCTACCGATACAAAATAGGTATATTTATCTGAAATCTGACTCTCACTGGTTATGACTCTGGTGACCCGCTTTTGAAAGAACCGAGTATCGACGCCCATTGCGTATAAAAGTTTACCCGGCAGACAAAAACATTGTCATAAACAGGACGTTACTAATTTTGACAAATATTATTTATTCCATTACTCAAGGAATTATTGGTAAACAGGCAATTTCGACATGAGTTATTTAAAATAAAGGCTTCATAACTTATTGATTTCCGCGGGCAGTTTTGACAGATATTATTTTAATGGACCAAAGGCATTAATAACCACAGTGTTGCCACCAGACGCCCCCTCCTTCGTCGGTTCAGGACGACTGGAAATGAAGAAATCATCGATGAACAATTCCCGAATACCCGCCAGCTACGATAGTCAGCGTTAATTATCAGGCACTCACAGGACAAGTCCGTTGTCCTGAAAAGTTAAAAAACAGGATACCCGTGAATTTCTTTATACCGAAGTGGATTTCTTTTTTTTCTTTAATTGAAGATCGCCTGAAGGAGATAGTGGGTAGACATCAGGAATTTAACAGCCCCCAATTTCAATCGGTTGTTGTAAAAAATGCCGTAAATATTCTGGGATATCCAGCCGGTTAATCTTGCTATGCACTTCTTCAACAGGATGATTATTGATGATTTTTTTCTTGATTGCTCTGCCAGACAATACTTGCAGGCTTTCGGGTGGGATAAACACAGAGTATTCATCGATTGCTTGCAGGCTTCTGGTCAGCTCGTGAGTTTTTGCCAGAATTTTCAGACTGTAAATATCGTCACCTGAATATTTGCCACTCATCATGAGTACGCTAATGATTTTGGTTTTTTCGGTGTATACACAGTACTTTATTGGTTCCATGGGTTTTCTGAATACAGAATGGTTTATTCCAAATTTGCCATACAGTTTCTCTTTCTTTTTATTCTTGATTTTCTTGAAGGTTGGGTGGGTGAGCATATGATCAAAATCTCCCTGAATCACTTCTTCGAATTCTTCCATATCTTCTGGTTCTTCCATATCTTCCGGCACTCCAAAATCTTCCGGTGCTACGATATCTCCCGGCACTTCGAAATCTCCCGGCTCTACAATATTTTCCAGACCCTCTATATTTTCCCAGTCTTCTACGCTTTGCATATAACTTCTGTGTAACATTTCGTCAATATCATGATTAATTCTAATGTTATTGATGTGCTGTCTGGTTATTAAGCTGTCATTATCACTGGAATCATTGTCATCAGAATTGCTTTCTGCACCACTATTACCATCGTTTACCTCTCTGTTTTCCTGAAAACGTCTTCCAGCCATTTCTTTTCTGGTGATCAACTCCTTTATAACCTGGTTAAGAGCTCGCCTGAATTTCACTGGAGGCCTTAAATCAGCACCCGATTTCACCAGTTCTGATACAACATCACAGTGATCGTTGATGATGGCAAAACCGGCCAGGGCATCTTCCAGCACCGGCAGACCTTTTTTCACATGGTCCCGGCCATTCATGGCCAGCTTGGCCACAGCACCACCGGCCACCACCATAACATTTTTAAACACCCCGCCCTTGACCAGGGCCGCCGCATGGATAATGGCGTGTGCCGGCGCCGCGCAGAAACCGCGCAAATCGCTGCCGGTGGCGTTGTCGCAGCCGACCAGCTCACCGATGGCCTTGGCAAAGTTGCCGCC
>JAQFVO010000772.1 GCA_027942505.1 Endozoicomonas sp.
TCCACAAAATACACAGCATCATTAGAAGGAGAGGTATTTCTGCCGTGTCAACGAGATCTTTTTCTTTCAGGTAGGACATAAACTCATCAAGATCTTGTTCACCTGCCAAAAAGCAAAACTGAGGGTGGCCAGAGTTCACGCCAAAATTGCAGACAGTCGCAAGGGCTTCCTGCATAAGCTGACAACCACATTGATCCACAAAAACCAAGTAATCAGTGTCGAGTCGCTTCAGGTCAAGAACATGGCGGAAGGCCGCCCCGTCAAAAACCCCAAGCTGGCCAAAGCCATAAGCGATGTTGGCTGGGGAGAGTTGGTGAGACAACTTCAGTACAAGGCAGACTGGTATGGCCGAACTTTGGTCAGCATCGACAAATGGTATCCATCGACAAAACGGTGCAACAGTTGTGGCTACTCACTGGAAAGACTTGATCTTTCTGTGCGTAGCTGGTGTTGTCCTGAATGTAATGCCGTGCATGATCGGGATACCAATGCTGCTGTTAATATCAAAGCCGCTGGGCTAGCGGTGTTAGCCGGGGGCGCCTAGCCTGTGGAGCTTGAGTAAGGCCAAAGGTGTTAATCACTGGCGGCATCGAGTTGTGAAACAGGAAGCCTGTTGGGTGACTAACGGGAATCCCCCAGCGAAATTAGCTGGGGGAGGATGTCAAGATTTCGTATAAGGCAACCACATCCTTTACAAAATCACCCACTAAATCGAGTGCAGCCTTTGCTTTTTCGCCATCATAGTCATGGGATGTACCAACACGGCTATCGGCATAGATCAACCACTGCGCGACATCCGTCGGCAACTCACAATACAGATTCACCTGCTGTGCAATATCTAATACGACTGATGCAGCATGCCACGCCTGATTGATGGCTTGAACCCTTGTGGCATCTGCCTCGGGGTAGTTATAGGCAAAGGCATTGCGAATCTCACGAAATCGACGCCACTGGTCGGCCGATTCAATAATGCCGCGTTTCTCCATACGATTCAGTGTGTCAGCCATGTTGATGGGCTCCTCGTCTTCCATCAACAGAATGCTCTTAAAGATTTTGCCCCCCCAAACAGTACTGTAAATCTGTAAAACGCACTCTAAAAGCATCCAGCTTTTCAAACAACAGGTCGTCAGCTCGGCAAAAGTTTTCAAGAGTCAGGGGCATCTCACTTTTCAGGCGTTGCAATGAACCAGAAAGACGCTCCGCCGTCCGATGTGCCTGCAACCAGTTCTGTTCTAATAGTTTCTGGTAGTGTTTATTTAATGTCATGTTCGCCCTTTTCAGGAACAATCTGGACAATTACTTCGCAGCCAGCATCAACTTGGCAAATTCCAGCAGGTCTGGCAAATGTTTATCAATCACCGCCCGCAAGATATCAATATTCAGTTTCTGATATTCATGTACCGCGATATTCTTGAAACCAACCATTTTACTGAGTGTATTAGCCAACTCTGGTGGCAATAGCTGAGCGTCTGCCAGCAGAGAGAAAGATTCACGGGCGTTTTGTGGTATCCCTAACTGTCGGATTCGAATAACCCGGTTGGCAAGATCCTGGGCTGCCTGACAAGCTCTCTGGATATTCAGAATAATAGAATCTTGTCGTGTAAAATCAGTCGACAGTGTATGCTCGTTCCCCCCTGTACTCCTCTTCCACTCGCTTCAGGCATCGGTCAATAATGGCATATTTATTTAATATAACGTCATCCATGCTCAATCCTCGCTGCAATATCGTCGAGAATACCCTGGCGATCATATTGTAACTGCTGGTAGAGCGAGATTACATGCACCTCAAACAGGTCACAGGCGAAAGCATCCGCCTTATGCAACCAGATGCCGGAGCTGATAACTTCTTTTTGCAAGACGGTAGTAGCGCTACGCAAATCGATCAGGTCAACGTCCTGTTGCAACTGGCTGGCAAGCAGTTGGGCATTTTCCCACACAGTTAGTGGATCAGCCGGTTCAGTCAGCAGCACTGCCAGGTCAATATCGCTATCGGCCCGTTCATCTCCACGTGCACGGCTGCCAAACAACATAACTCCCTGAATTGTCCGGGGCCAGGCACTTTTTACCATCTCAACGATGATGTGCTCTTGCATTAGTGTCACCTGCTGACGTGTTGTGTTCTTTATGATTACACATCAATGAGGATCATCACGACAAATCCGGCATCCCAAGGATCTTTTCACATTCCCGTTTCGGCAATAACAGGGATATCTGGGTTCGACACAGCTTGGACGAGAGGCAAACCACACGATATAAACGACTTTTGACTTTAGTTTTCCGGACGCTTTCTCAGTAGCAGCACGACAATTTCTGACACGCTACCGCCCTTCAACAACACCGCCTTCGCTGAAACTGCAAAACTCGAATTTTATGCGTCTCACTATAAATGAGCCTTAGCAATGGGCCGCCACCTATTGCTCCCAATCTGTCGGACACCAGAGCAAACCCGGCTTGACTGTCAGCGTGCGCAACATATCAGGAACAGGGGATGTACAAGTCTGGGATTGGCCGATTGATAAGAAAACGGACGAAATAGTCACGCATTGTAACGCCATCGCAAGACAATGCAACCGCAGCGTTCGCTTTGACAATACTGAGCACTTTTGATGGCTATCAGATGGGTTCCGTACAATCCCTGTAGGCATGAAAGCACAGTGACTTGACCTTCTGCGACCACCTCGAAAGATGGTGTCACAAAAAGCATAAAAGCCTTGAACCACGAAGAACACGAAGGTCACAAAGGAAAAGAAAAGCTCTTCTTTGTGCTCTTCGTGGTTCCCTTCTTTTCAGAGCCTTTTGCG
>JAQFVO010000759.1 GCA_027942505.1 Endozoicomonas sp.
CAGGCCGTTTTGTTGCACCGCGATGGCCACAATCTGTGCGCAGGTCTGTAGCTGCTGATGAACATACTGTAATGCCATGCCATCGTTGCACAGGGCCAGCTCCACCACATCCCGGTCTGCCTGCAGTCGTTCACTGGCGTATTTCAGCGCCTTACCCCTGCTGGCAACAGCAAGGCACACCATATCACGATCATCACGCAGCCTGGCACTGGCAAAATAAAGCTGTTCACCATGATGTTTTAGCACCGGACGTACCAGCTCATCATCATCGCGCAGCGCATCGCTGACATGCTCGAAATTCTGGTAATCGCGCTCCAAGGCTATCGTCATGAGTTCTTTGTCGCCGCGAAAAGAGCAAGGCAGGTAAAGGCTGATTTTAGCAGTTGGCTCCCGATAAGATACCGCCAGACGGGCGAAATGGGGATCGCTGCGAATTGACTCTGATGCAAACCTCAGCGCACCACCGTTTCTTTGCAGGGCGGCGGTGACGATGTCTGGATTACTCTTTAAACGCTGACTGGCACACGCCAGGGCCGTGCCATCTTTTTTTGCCGCGATGAGGACCAGCTCATAGTCATCGCGAAGGGCATCGCTGGCAAAGCGCAGTAATGACCCGGCTTTTGCCACTGCACCCCTGACCAGTGCTTCATCCTCCCGTAGCCTCACGTTGGCATACATAAGGTTGAGGGGTTTGTTGATCATTGACGCTTCTACCACTTCCCGGTCGTTCTGAAAACCAGGAAAACATCGCAATTCCAAAACCGCTCGACTCTCCCTCAAGGCATCGAGAACCATTTGCCGGTACAGCTGTTGATCCTCGAGCACATCTTCATAGATCACCCATGCCTTAGCGTGATCATGATCAATTGTTTTGTAGGCCAACAAAATCAATTCTTTGAGAAATGACTGATCCTGTTTCAGGACCCTGGCAAAATATCTGACACAATAGTAATCACAAGTCACTGCCAATGTTGCAAGCTGGCGAAAAATGACCGGATTATCGATTAACTCCGGGCCGATATGCCTGAAAAGATCTTCACAATCGTCGCTATTGCGCAACGCCCTGGAAACGATATCCACGTCGTTTCTAAAGTGAAGCGGAGCATCAGCCAGGGCTTCTGGATGGCATTTGACGGCAGCCCAGACTATTGCCCTCTTGTTGCGCAGCCGTGGAGCAAGATATTCCAGAATGAGGCCATTTTGAGACACCAGTCGCATAGCCGTTGTCTCGTCTTCAAGCCAGGTCGTCCATTTTCGCACCCAGTGGTTGGCTTCATCCGGATCAGACAACAAAAAATGCCAAAGGACAGTGCGCCTGAAGGAATCACTTTGGGCACTGAGCAATCGACCGATCCGTTTGTTGCTGGACTTTCTGAATATCCGGGCCGTCACTTCCAGATGGGCCAACTCTTTGCTCTGAGTCCAGGGGGTGATCAGGGAGCCCTCATCACTGATGCCAACAAGCCAATAGGCATGGGCAAGGGCATGCGCATTGGCCTTGGCAAAGGTGGGGTTGGCCAGCCTTTTTTCGATCGCGCTCATGTTCCATACCGTCTGACTGGCGTCAGGATGGAATTCATCGAGTGTCGTGTCGAGGTTTTTCAGACTCTGCATGAGCGCAAGAATGTCAACAAACAGGTTCTGCATGGCTTCCCGAGAGGGTATTCGGGTAAATTCAAACAGAATCTGGTGTGACTGATCGTTGTAGACAATATCTGGTGCGCCCAGACCGGCTGCCGGTGGCGATTGGGCCAGCGTCTGTGCCAAATACAACAATCGCAGCCACTTCCCGTTGACATGGCTGTCGCGGCAAAAGTCTTCACCGTAACGCAGACGCAAGGTACGCTCTCTGCCACCCTCTGCCTGCGTCAGCAGCTCCACGGTGCAGGCATGACACTGCAA
>JAQFVO010000804.1 GCA_027942505.1 Endozoicomonas sp.
TCCACCGGATTCTCCTGATCCATCAATCGTCTGAATTATTTTTTCGTTATGCTAATCAGTCAGATAACGTCAACATCTCGTCCTCCTTTTATCACAGAGAAATACCTCTGGAAAACCCCTGATTGTCTTTTGCCAAGATAAACATTTTTTGTCGGGGCCGTTTGCGCCCAGTCATTTAATGCCATAGTGGACAGTGCTAAAGTACGCGGTTTTATCCATTGCGGGAGGGAGTTTTCATGGCTGGTCCAAATCTTACCGAGTACAGCCACGGCGCCGGCTGCGGATGCAAGATCTCACCACAGATTCTGGACGGCATTTTGCAGACCCGCCTGTCGTTACCGACATTTCCCGCCCTGGTGGTCAGCCACGACAGTAAGGATGATGCCGCCGTGGTCGACCTGGGCAACGGTGAAGGGATCATCAGTACCACTGACTTTTTCATGCCGATTGTCGACGACCCCTTTGATTTTGGCCGCATCGCGGCCACCAATGCGATCAGCGATATTTACGCCATGGGCGGCCACCCCATCATGGCCATCGCAATTCTCGGCTGGCCAGTGAATAAATTGCCTGCCGAGGTTGCCGCCCGGGTTGTCGACGGTGGTCGTCAGGCCTGCGCCGAGGCCGGTATCCCCCTGGCTGGCGGTCACAGTATTGATGCGCCCGAACCGATCTTTGGCCTGGCAGTAACCGGACGCGTGCGGCTGGAACACCTCAAACGCAATGACCAGGCTCAGGCAGGCCACCGACTCTACCTGACCAAACCTCTTGGCGTTGGCATCCTAAGCACCGCCCAAAAGCGCAAAGTGCTTGATGATGAACACCTGCACATTGCCCGCGACAGTATGTGCACACTCAATGCCATAGGCGCCGACCTGGCTCTGCTCAATGGCATTAGTGCCATGACCGATGTGACCGGCTTTGGCCTGCTGGGGCACCTGTTGGAGGTCTGTGAAGGCAGTGGGGTCAAGGCAACTCTGAAGATGGATAAACTACCGCTACTGCCTTACACCGAGCATTATCGCCAGAAAGGGTCCGTTCCCGGCGGTAGCCGGAGAAATTACGACAGCTATGGCCACAAGGCCGGAGCAATCACCGAGGCACAACAACAGATACTTTGCGATCCGCAAACCAGTGGTGGCCTGCTGGTTGCAGTGGATCCATCAGCAGAAGAGGCATTCCAAACGGTGGCTGAACGATTTAACCTGTCGCTAACGTCTATCGGCGAGCTGTCAGCTTACGACGGTGGGGCGTGGGTGGAGGTGGCGTAAAAAAGAAAAAGCCCGGAAACCCGGGCTACGATCAAATCGGTCTGTTACCGTACTCGCCAGAAGGCTTTTTCGGTGGAT
>JAQFVO010000825.1 GCA_027942505.1 Endozoicomonas sp.
TCCACCGGATTCTCCTGATCCATCAATCGTCTGAATTATTTTTTCGTTATGCTAATCAGTCAGATAACGTCAACATCCCGTCCTTCTTTTATCACAGAGAAATGCCTTTAGAAAACCTCTGATTGCCTTTTGCCAAGATAAACATTTTTTGTCGGTGCCGTTTGCGCCCGGTCATTTAATGCCATAGTGGACAGTGCTAAAGTACGCGGTTTTATCCATCGCGGGAGGGAGTTTTCATGGCTGGTCCAAATCTTACCGAGTACAGTCACGGCGCCGGCTGCGGATGTAAGATCTCACCGCAGATTCTGGACGGCATTTTGCAGACACGTCTGTCGTTACCGACATTCCCTGCCCTGGTGGTCGGCCACGACAGTAAGGATGACGCCGCCGTGGTCGATCTGGGCAACGGTGAAGGGATCATCAGTACCACTGACTTTTTCATGCCCATTGTCGACGACCCCTTTGATTTTGGCCGCATCGCAGCCACCAATGCAATCAGCGATATTTACGCCATGGGCGGCCAACCCATCATGGCCATTGCCATTCTCGGCTGGCCGGTGAATAAATTGCCCGCCGACATTGCCGCCCGGGTCGTTGACGGTGGTCGTCAAGCCTGCGCCGAAGCCGGCATCCCCCTGGCCGGCGGCCATAGTATTGACGCCCCTGAACCGATCTTTGGCCTGGCAGTAACCGGGCGCGTGCGGCTGGAACACCTCAAGCGCAATGACCAGGCTCAGGCAGGCCACCGACTCTACCTGACCAAACCTCTTGGCGTTGGGATCCTCAGCACCGCCCAAAAGCGCAAAGTACTCGATGATGAACACCTGCACATTGCTCGCGACAGCATGTGTACGCTCAATGCCATAGGCAGCGACCTCGCTCTGCTCAATGGCATCAGCGCCATGACCGATGTGACCGGCTTTGGCCTGCTGGGGCACCTGCTGGAAGTCTGTGAAGGCAGTGGGGTCAAGGCAACCCTGAAGATGGATAAACTACCACTGCTGCCTTACACCGAGCATTATCGCCAGAAAGGATCTGTTCCCGGCGGTACCCAGAGAAATTACGCCAGTTATGGCCACAAGGCCGGAGCAATCACCGAGGCACAACAACAGATACTCTGCGATCCGCAAACCAGTGGCGGCCTGCTGGTTGCCGTGGATCCATCAGCAGAGGAGGCATTCCATACGGTGGCTGAACGATTTAACCTGTCGCTAACGTCTATTGGCGAACTGTCGGCTTACGACGGCGGGGCGTGGGTGGAGGTGGCGTAATAAAGAAAAAGCCCGGAAACCCGGGCTACGATCAAATCGGTCTGTTACCGTACTCGCCAGAAGGCTTTTTCGGTGGAT
>JAQFVO010000877.1 GCA_027942505.1 Endozoicomonas sp.
CTGAGAGCACTGATACATCCGAACGAGAAACCAGACTCTGACACTCCCTCTCGGCGCTTCCCACTCTCCATCATCCGCTGGGCTGCACTTCCTAAGGCTCATTCCCGACATCAAGGATGTTGAGAAGGGCTCGGGGAAGCGGCCATTCATAAGTAGCTAACCATATGAAATCATATATTTCTGACTCCTTGTTCAGGCACTCACGGCAACTGCTCCTGCCAGCTCCTGCATCCATGCAGTCGTGCTTCGTTACAACTCCGGTCACATAGCTACGGCTATGCTCTCTGCGTTGTGCCTCGCATAGCACCTGCCCAAGTAGCCAGAAATATGTGATTCCATATGGCCAGCTACTTAGGGTGGATTTTGTGGTTGACGGAACTATTGATTTTTATTGAGGTCAAAGTGCCAAGTGAATCCAAAAGATCATCAAACTAATAATCTGGCGAAACATAAAACAGATCCAATAAAAACTCTAATACGAAGGTTATGTAATGACTCCTGTTGTCCCAACTAATTCAACTCACCAATTAATACGTCGTCATGCCGAAGGGGCGGGATGCGATAAGGAAGGCGAGGGTGCTCAGGCCGCGCAACAAAATCATAATCCTACCTGGTTAGATAGACAGATCCGTGGAGAAAGTCCTGTTGAAACCGACCCTTACAATGGACCACGGTGCGGCGAACCATCAAACAATGCAGGTGAACCAGCAAAGAGTATCTCCTCCCGCGAACTGGGGCTGCTACATAAAATGAACGTTAGTACAGCTACCGCTCAAGATGTGGACGAATTTCCAGATGTTAATTCCCTTTCTACGTCAGACGCGAATATTCATAAGGCTGGCAGCTCTGAAAGGCCTATTAAACTGAACGATAATACATCTGAAGTTGCCACCCTGTCCTGCGAACGATTAGCAGCCAAAGTGCTGGAAAATACTGCAGTTAATGAAAACGTTTCCTCCGCCAAAGGCCTCGCAAACGAAATCTGGAAGGATGCAGAATCAGACAATACTGTTGTTTTTGCCCTTAATAAATACCGCATG
>JAQFVO010000777.1 GCA_027942505.1 Endozoicomonas sp.
GACAAAAAAGGCTTCCTTTGTGCCTTGGTGTCTTTGTGGTTCAACGCTTTTTTGCTTTTTGCGACAGCCTCCTTCGAGCTTGTCACAAAAGGCCTCGGGCCTCAACGCAAAGTTTACCGAACACATTACGACTTTTTGCCCAGTTCCACGTAGAGTTGACGCCGCATGCCAATCTCACTGGCCACTTTGTCGACGATGTTGGCTTCAGTCAAGCCAAGCTTGTGACGAGTGTGCAGCAGAATGCTAAAGTGCTGCCAACTCTTGATGCCACACCCATCCTTGACCAGGAAGCCCAGCACCAACGTCGGCTCAACGTAGTCCTCAAACCTCAATCCACTGTTTTTCATAGCATTGACAATGTGAGCAAGCCCTCCTTCATAGCGAACGCGATCCCGGGGATTGCAGCGTCCGAGCAGATCAACGGAGCGCTGGTAAGCACTGATCAGGTGATCAGTATTGTCGTCTGTCATGTACCACCGCAATTGAGTCATGGCAATCTGGTTGTCGATTTGATCGCGTCTGGTCTGATCAACCTCATCAAGACCAGTCATCAGTGCCTTGATGCGGCGAAACTCATCCACCGCTGCCTGGTACATACCGTGGTGAGCGAGAAGTTCGCCCTTTCTCCAGCCCAACTTGACATTATCGAAATGGGCATCCATAAGAGTACGGACGCCAGCATCGTACTCCCCAGCGAGAAAACACCACTGGGCCAGCTCAATGGTACCAATTTCCAGATGATACTGGCTCAGTCTCCATCTTTTAGCGAAAGCTCTGCGGCACTTGTGCAAATTATCCTGAATTCGTTCCCGGGGCGTTTTGCGGATTTCACAGTCCAGACGGTAGTACTTTGACTCTTTAAGCTCGAGGTTGAGCTGTGCATGTTGCTTTTGATGGGAAAAATCAAACCGAGTGTCAAACCTGAACGGAGGCTGATAGTCGCGCATAAACTCATTACACTTGGCCAAAAGCGTCTCCAGCATGTTCTCGTACCGGAGCCAGACTTGGTTGCACGCCCCCCTGTTACGCTTGCGCAACAGTACCTCACATTTCATCAACGCGATTTCCAGTAAGGTCTGGCGCAATTCAAAGGCCAGCCTTTCCAGGTCAGGCCAGCGACGGATGTGCTGCAGCGCCCCCCAGAGCAAAGAAATAGTTCGGTCAAACCCCAGGTGGTCAGACAGATGCTTGCGAAAGAAGAATGACCACTGGGCAACAATGTGCCATATGTTCAACAGCAAACTATCAGGTTGCAGATTGAGACGTTCCATGACGTTGATGATGCCCTCGGAAATACGGGCAAAGCAGTCGATCAGCTGTTGACGCTCTCTGGTTTCTGCGATGACATAATACCGACCCTCCAGCCAGAAACAAATAGCACGAAGACTTGCCCTGAGGTCGCGCAGGCCGACATGCGCAGAGCTGCGTGGGACGTTGCAAGTCAACCGTTGCACCGTGGCGTAGTGTTGCTGTTCCAGCCACGATATGCTGACTTGCTGGTGCAGTCCCAGAATCAAGTCACTCTTGCTTGCGTGTTTGAACAAAAAGGCTATGGATGAAAACAGATTGCATTGCTGGCGCGTGGTGTGTTGATTCCAGCCCAGCCTGTCCAGCCAGCACTCATCCTCCTGGCAGATCTGGGCTAGCAACTCTGTTATTGCCATGATCAGCTCTTCCTGTTTATGGTCCACCCCAAGAAGAGCACCGACAAAGTTTTCGCCAAGCATGCTCAGGAACCCGGGCACTACCCGTTCAATCACCATCGACAGCAAAAGGGCGTCTGGCGACGGCATCTCCCCGGACAGCATCACCTTGAACGGACCGACCAGAAAAACCGCATCGTCAGCTTCCCTGATGGCTTGCAGCCCCTCAGTCATCACGTGATGAAAGCGCAGAAAATCATGACTGGTGATCTTTATTTGCTGGTAATGATGAACATTCATCAAAACCGTTTGAAAGGATCTCCAGTCCATTTCGCTCAGTCGCGCAAAGCTCTTGACGCATAATGGCCAGCATGAACAGGACGTCATGAACAGTGAGACGGAGTCCTTGTTGCACACTTGCAGACGTTGATGCTCCCCACTACTGGCTGAACTGTTTGCGGGCAATGGGCTCGCTGATGTGCTCTTACCACGGGTACCTTTTTTTATCCGCGCACCACCTTGGCCAGCCGGTGCAACAACTGAGGACAGCTGTTGTTTACTTCTTGATCTGCGCCGGGTTACCACCTGCCATGGACCGCCATCGTCACTCTCCTGTGACTCAAGCGTTGGCAGGCATGGGGCGGACAGCCCGGGCGCATCAAAACAGTCATCGGGGCGGTTCAGGCCGCCATCACAATTCTCACTATCAGACCCATTACCGGGCCGGTCAGCTATACACCAGCGCTGGCCAATAGCTTTACCTGGCAACCCCGAAACAGGTTGCCCGGGGTCAGGGCTCAAACGAACAGAGGGGGTGTGGCTGGCAAGCGATAATTGCTGACCCGCAGGAGAACTCAAGCGGTGACTGTTATCGGACTGCAATGCCGCTAAATCCACGGTCAATCCCTACGGCTGGATACTTACCATCATTTGATACCTGATGACCTGGTTAGTTCCCCGCCAAATCCCCCGAACAGGCCGGGTTTTACGGCGCATTGACCAGCTCGGGGAAGAGCCCGTATTTCCTGCCAACCTCATCGGCCACTTTGTTAACAGAGTCGGCACTGGTCAAACCCAGTTTATGACGTATATACAGCAGGTTGGCAAAGTGTTGCCAGCTTTTGATGCTAGCCCCGTCCTTGACCAGGAAGTCCAGTACCGACGTCTGCCCGACGTAGTCCTCAAACCTAAGGCCACTGCATTTCATGGCATTGACAATGCGAATGAGCACACCTTGAAAGCGCATCCGGTCTTGAATATCGCAACGTCCGAGCAGATCAACGGAGGTTCGGTAGGCACAGATCAGGTGGTCAGTATTAAGCCCTGCCTGATACCATAGTAATTGAGTCATGGCCATCCGGTCATCGATGTCATCTCGTGTGGGTGAGTCAGCCTTGTTCGAATCAGTAATCAGTGACTGGACGCGGCGATACTCGTCGATTGCCGCCTGATACTCACCGTGATCGGTAAGAAGATTGGCCTTCTTCCAGCCCAGCTTGAAATGATTGAAACAGACACCCATCAGACAACTGACAGCCTCATCGCGCTTCCCAGCCAGAAAAAACCACTTAGCCAGTTCGAGGGTACCGATTTCCAGATAATGGGGACTCAAGGCCCAGTCGTCGTTGAAGGCTGCACGGAATATTTGCAGCTCTTTCTCCAGCTGCTGCCGGGTCGGTTTACAGATTTCAAAGTCCAGCCGGGAGAATCTCGACTCCATGAGCAACACCTCCCGCCGGGCGTCCCCTTTGCGCTCGGCGCGATCCGCCTGACTGCTGATAACGAACGGCGGCTTGTAGTCGCGCATAAAGTGATTACACCGGGCCAGAAGCGATACCAGCAGGTTCCTGTATTCGTGCCAGGCTTGGGCAAACAGGGTACTGTCGCGCTTGATCAGCAGTCCCTCGCACTTCAGCAGCACCGCCTCCAGCAGGGTCAGGCGCAGCTCAAAGGCCCTTCTTTCCAGCTCAGGCCAGCAATGAATGTGTTCCAGCTGCCCACTGAGCAGAGCAATGGTCCGGTCAAACCCCAAGTGACTACGCAGATGACTGCGATATTGATACGACCAGTGGGCAACAACCTGCCATACACCGAACAACGCAGAATTCAGTGGCAGACCGCGACCGTCGATGACCTCAATAACGTTCTCGATAATATCGGCGTATGAGGCAACAATCCGTGGCAAATCCCTGACCTCTGGCAAGATAGACAACCGACCTTCCTGATAGCAGAAAATGGCACGAATGCTTGACCTGACGTCCCGCAAAAGGGGGGCTGGATTGCTGCGCACAGTCAGACGAGCCAGCTTTTGCATGGTGGCATAGTGAAGCTTTTCCAGCCTCGATATGCTAACTCGTTGATGCAATTTCCGTAACAAGTCAATCTTGTTCGTACGTTTGCACAAGAAAGTTATGGCTGAAAACAGATTGCATTGATGGCGCGTGGAATAATTCTGCCAGCCCAGCCTGTCCAGCCAGCGCACATCCGATTGGCAAAGCTGGGCAAGGAGTTCTGTTACTGCCGTGAGCAGCTCTTTCTGGCCGCGGTCTACCCAAGAGAGAGAAGCGATAAAGCGTTCGCCAAGCAGGCTCAGAAACCCGGGCGCTATCCGCTCAATCACCAGTGACAGGAGAAGGGCATTCGACGACAGCTCAAACTCGAACATCAACACCTTGAACGGATCGACCAGAAAAAAGGCATCGCCAGCTCCCTTGATGGCTTGCAGCCCCTCAGTCATCATGTCATGAAAGCGCAGAAAATCCTGCCTGGTGATCCTTATTTCCTCGGACTCCGGAAGTTTCATCAGCTGAGTGTGAAATGATGCCCAGTCCACTTCGCCCAGTCGCGCAAAGCTCTTGATACACAATGGCCAGTACGAACAGGACGTAATGGACAACAAGGAGACCGGGTCGTTCCCGGGCACCTGCACAGGTTTATTTTGCCCACTCCCTCCATTACCTGCTGAACTGTTTTCGGGCAATTGGCTCGCTGATGTGCCCCTTTTCCGGGTACCTTTTTTTACCCGTGCATCACCACCCTTGCCAGCTGGTGACTGTTGTTGCTTACGCCCGGACCTGCATCGGGCCACCACCTGCCATGGACCGTCACCGTCGCTTGTTTGTGGCTCAGGCTGTTGCTGGTCAGCAGTGGGTAGCAAGGGATGATCAAAGGCATTTAAATGCTCATCATCGGAGGTGTCGATATCTGCCCTGGCATCAACACAGTCACCGTCAGACCCTGCGTTGTCAGTACCACCAGGCCTGTCAACTATGCACCAGCGCTGAGCAATGGTTTTGTCTGGCAAACCAGGAGTCGCTGGGTCAGAACGCACTGAGGAGGCTGAGTCAGCAATAGATAATTGATGGCCTGCGGAAAGGCTCAGGGAGTAACCAGGCTGCAACGACACCAAATCCACGGTTAATCCTCACGATCAATGACTGCCTGCTATTTGATACCTGGTGTTTTTGTTAGTTCCGTGCCCAAGTCCTCAACGCGCGGCGCGATCGAAACAACACGTCAGACCTTACGGCATTTTTCCCAGCTCCAGGCCGGGCCGACGCTTCCCGCCAATCTCACTGGCCACCATGAAAAAAAAGAGGACATCCACAAATTGGATAATGACAGCTGAATTTACAGGTGTTCTGTTGCTTGCGGGACTCCCATCCTCGGGCAGTGTGGCAAAGAGCCGAATCTCACTGCTGGCCGTCATCAGAGGGTGTTGCAAAAAGCATAAAAACCCTGAACCTCAAAAAAATGCAGGTACAGAGTAAGCCTTGATTGTTTTCCGGGCGTAGTTCAATCATTTGTCGCTGAGGGTGGGAAACAAAACTGGCACTATCTGGCTAAGCGTACCTCTGCTCAGATACTCAACTTTAATCATGCCTGAGAAAATCAGGCCGGGACAGCAGGTTCGGGTCACTAATTCAGTGAATAACCAACCGGTGGGATAGTCGATAAAACACGGGAATAAATTGATCAAGACTCGGTGATCATTATTTGACTACCGGCGTAAAAACCAAAAAAAACCTCGCACAGGGCGAGGTTCGTAGAGAACAACCGGAGTTGTTAGAAGATCCTGTGCATCCTGCT
>JAQFVO010001025.1 GCA_027942505.1 Endozoicomonas sp.
TGTTTGGAAGAGCACCAGATGGGCAGCATTGTGGTGGATGGCACACGCCTGACCAATGATCTGGACAATATAGAGACTATCCGCCGGGAAGTGGGGATGGTGTTCCAGCAGTTCAACCTGTTTCCCCACCTGACCATTCTGGAAAACTGCACTCTGGCCCCCATTTGGGTGCGCAAGCAGTCAAAAAAAGAGGCTGAAAAGGTGGCTATGGAGTATCTTGAACGGGTGCAGATTCCGGATCAGGCTCATAAGTACCCCGGCCAACTTTCCGGCGGCCAGCAGCAACGGGTGGCCATAGCCCGGAGCCTGTGTATGAACCCGGAGGTGATGTTGTTTGATGAACCCACCTCGGCACTGGATCCGGAGATGATCAAAGAGGTGCTTGACGTTATGATCGAGCTGGCCCGGGAAGGCATGACTATGCTCTGCGTCACCCATGAAATGGGCTTCGCCCGGACGGTGGCGGATAGGGTGATATTTATGGATGAAGGGCAGATTATTGAGCAGGCACCGCCGGCTGAGTTTTTTGATCATCCCCGTTCAGAACGAACCCGGCAGTTTTTAGGACAAGTTTTAAACCATTGAAACAAAAAAGTAACAGAATTGCCCTGGGGCAGACTGTATTATCACCACCATAATTTCACTGGGCCCTATAATGGGCCTTTGCTGTGTGTTTTGAGGACATTATGCATTTTACGCTTAGCCGCAAAGTTATTCTTGCTTCCGCCATTGCTTTGGCATCTCACGTCTCTTTTGTTCAGGCAGCTGGTTACGGTATTAATGAGCAGTCTGCCAGCTACCTGGCAACCGGCTTTGCGGGCCGAGCCTCTAATGCCATTAATGCTTCTATTGCTTCTTCTAACCCGGCGGGTATCAGTTTTCTTGATGGTCGTCAGGTTTCTACGGGTGCGGATATTATTCTCGAAGGAGGGAAGTTTGACGGGGAGGTGACAGGTCCAATTCTAAATCAATCAGGGAGCACGGATGGTTTCCAGAAAACCTCCTTCGTGCCCTTTGGCTATTTTGTGATGCCTGTAGATGACCAGTGGAGCTTTGGTTTTGCCGGTTATGCGCCTTACGGTATTGAGCTGGACTACGACGATAATTGGGCTGGAAAATGGTTTGGTGATATCACCAGTGTTCAGGTAATGGCATTGCAGGCTACTGCTTCCTACAAAGTTCGTGAAGACTTGGCCATTGGTTTTGGTCTGATTGGTGCCCACGTAAAAGGCAAGCTGACCAGCAGGCCTTTCGGAGCACATGGTACCATTGAAGGTGATGATAATACCCTGACCTGGAATATTGGTGCATTGTGGAACGTCAATGAACAGACTGCACTGGGTCTGGCCTATCACTCCACTTACAAATTTAAGTTGAAAGGTGATTACACAGTTACCGACTCACCAATGCCAAGTTTGGTTCCGAATGGCACCCAAGACGCCGGTTTGAATATCGTCATGCCTGAAAAGGTGATGCTCAGTGCCACGCACAAGTTTGATGACCAATGGACCTTTATGGCTGATGTCACTTGGACTCGCTGGACTCGTTTCCAGGAGTT
>JAQFVO010000806.1 GCA_027942505.1 Endozoicomonas sp.
CTCCTGATTGATGGCAGGCACAAAGAAGTCAGGGAAGTGCTGTACTCTGCCCGCAAAGAAGAGGATGGCTCCATGGAGATATCCCCTCTTAGTATCGCTGCCAGAAACCGACATGTTGAGGCTGTGACGTTGCTACTGGCAGCAATACGGCATTTATTAGGCATTGCATAACAAATGTCGTTTAAAAAGTGTCTGTCGCTGTTATCTGAAAATAATCAAATTGTCTAAACAAATAGTGGAATTTTCTTGAAAGAAAATGAACTCCCATTTTCACAATCGAGATATTTATGGGCATATTATCTCATTCTTTTGTTCATGAACTTTTTAAAAAAATGGGATTCGAAGGGTACATCCATTTTAAGGTTGATCAATGTTATGGACTGCAATCAAAGAGTTAGCAACAGGATTTACAATGGCCATGATTTTGCCATGCACGAGAGTCATTTCGCTTCTGAAATATGGGCAGACCCCGGGGAGGGGGCAATCTCAGCGCCTGGTCAGAGCATCGCTGTTGCTAGTGACCGACCGGTACGGCATGGTAAATTGAACGCCTTCACTGTCACAACTTTGGATGGTGTCAACTCCGCTACGGTCAGTGATTCGGATACTTCTGCTGGTGGGGACTATCAATATGACATCGGTAAACGCAGCTGTACCCATCCCGCCCCCGAGCATTCCATACTCGATAGAAAACAGATAATGAACTACCGTCGAGCGTTATGGGTATCGGGGCCAGACAAACAGCAACTCCTGTCTTATTTGGCCTTTGTCGAATACCTGGGTTTTACAGCAAAGAAAATTGAGATCATTTTCACTTCCAAATTTTTCAACGACTTCATCATCAAAGATGAAGATGGCAAGCTGATTGACAACATTGTCACTCTGTCAAAAATAGTTAAAAAACAGCCGGTGGCACTCAAGCTGTCATACACCCATAGCGAGTTGATAGTTACCTACAAAACACTCGAGCATTTCAAGAAAGGTCCTTTTGATGCCATAACCAGTTTTTTTGATCAGTTAGCCACAGTCGACGCTGATTATTTCCTGTACTCCATCAAGGTTATGTTACCCAGTGCGGAAGGGGAGCGAGAGGATGGGTTTTGGAGCGAAGGCATGACGGAGGCTGATCATGTGGCAGAAATTTATGAGCTGGTCATGTCATCGGGTCATTCTTATAAGGGCTCGGTGGGCGGTTATTTCTGGTCCAAGTACCATGCCTATTCTTTTTACGATTCACTCTATGGTTGGATGCTCAGCCTGCACGAACCCGGTAGCCTCACAGATATTTTTACTCATGAATTTTCCAATAATGTCATCTGGAACGCAGACTGGGCTGACGATGATAAGGCTGACGACGTCAATATTTATTTTCACACGCGTTTTTTATGTGCCAAAGCAATTTCCTGGTACGGTGAAAATTATGATCCCGATGACGATCACGAAGACGATGATGATGAAGTAGGGGAGGACCCTTACTACTCGATGATGGATAAAATAAAGTCAGCTGCAGATCTTTTAAAGCAAGCAGACATTCTTGTAGAGGAAGGCAGAAATCCTGAAAGCTTTCTGAGCCTGGTGAGCCGACTGCCACACGTCTGGAAAGAGATAATATTACTCACTGGTGGCTCAGAGATGAGTTACGCAGAGAAGGAGTTCATTGTATTGGACTTCCTGTACAACAGGGGACCGTTTCAAAACACAAGGCACAGCGCGTTCGAACCGTGAGTATGGCTCTCGGTGTAGCCTGAAAGTCCCTGAAAAGAAAAGAAGGGAACCACGAAGAACACGAAGGCCACAAAGGAAAAGAAAAGCTCTCTTTTGTCCTCTTCGTGCTCTTCGTGTTCTTCG
>JAQFVO010001131.1 GCA_027942505.1 Endozoicomonas sp.
TTGCTCCAGAAGGGCAGCCACCGGAACAGTGGCTGCAGGTTTTGCTACACAGATTTGCTGGATCAGAACCAGATTTCAGCTTCTACACCGAACTGGAAGGTTTTGTTATCGTTGCCGAACTCATCTCCCCAGCCCTTAGAGTCGTCGTACGCATTTTCCGAATCTTTGACCATGTAAGTTACGAATGGTTTAATTTGCGGACGGCCAAAGTAGTCAGAGTTAACGGTGAATACCGCAGCAACATCAGCGGCGTAGAAGTTGTTTTCTTGCTCTTGACCTGAGTGATAAAGGTCTTCATTAGCATCCTCTAGGATGTTATTTGCATCATGACCCCAGTAAGCCTTCTCATAGCCATAAGAAGCTGTGAATTCCCAGCGGAAATTGTCATTCACTTTGTAGGTGGGGCGAACAGCAATCAATAGGCGATCAACCGTATCCCCATGTGGGGTATAAGTCACTGAGTTGTCAGTATCTGGATCAGCATCTTTGTCAAACACAATATTACTGCCCAATCCCCAGATCTTAGTACCATGAAGATAAGTGATTTCGCTTGCCATCTGCCAACGGTCATTAATATTCATGACACCGTAGGATGTGAAGAAGATACTGTTACCTTTATCGCTATCAACCGTTGATGTGCCACCGCTCCATTGGCCAAAGTTTACACCTCGGTTGGCGGCCAAACCGTTTCCATAGGCCAGGGCTGTGGTAGTCCAGCCATCAAGGCCGTAGTAATCACGCTTATAGGTGACAGCAAGGCCGATACCGTTAGTGGCTTCATTGTCTTTGTAATTATCTTTATCCCCAGCCATCATGAATTTGGCGTCAAAGTTAAAGCTGCCGCCCAGTGCTTGGTGGTTGTAACTATACAGGTCTAAAGAGTGGATGGTTTTGCCATCTGGTTTTTCAGACTTCTCACCTGGATCTACAGACACAACCGCAATACCGTTGCCGCTCTGTTCATAACCAAAGCCGACACCAGAAGACTGCTTCCAGAATTCACCAGAGAGCAAACCTTGTTCACGATTCAGGAAGCGACGGCCGGCCCAGATTTCCGCGTTTTCTGGTAGGTAGCTGAAGCCACCCAGGCGCATAAATGCTTCTTTGATTTCAAAGCTCCCTTCACCATCATTGTTGCTATCTTCACTGCCAGTGGAAGAGTAGAAGCTGGGGTCACCATTACCATACTCAGCACGCACACCCAGCTGCGACCAGACACCGTTTTGGAAGGTGGTGTTTTTGCTTATGTTGAATTCTACTTGGTTCGCGTTTTTGCCAGTGGTGCCAACCAGGTTGTAATCTGGCTTACCAAATTCATTACCGGTAGAAACACCATTCTCATTCACCCGCCAACCAGCACGGATATAACCATTCACCTGCCAGCCATCGGTCAGAACGTCAGTAGGCTTGAGGTTCATTTCGGTGGAGGTTGTTTCAGTAGCCAGTACGTTAGCAGAGAAAACAACCGCAGCCACAGCACCTGCCAAAGGCAAGAGACGAAGATTCTTGGACACTGCCAAATTCCTTTGTGTGTTTGTATATGTTGAGCTTGTAATTAGCTGCCACACCCACTCCCCCACAAATCCCAATGACGGCATTTGTCAGCAGGTGTTACAACGTGTTGACGGTTTGTTCGCTTCGAGATTTTTTGATAGCAGCCGGCAACATGCAATCTGAAAAGGTTTTTAGAAAATTGAAAAAATGTGTCATTTAGTGACGAAGATTTGATCTGTGTCCCTATGTCGTTCTTAAAAAGTCGGTATATTTGGCCTCGTTGATGTTTGGACAATACGTTTTCAATTCTTGTGGTGTTAAAGCAGTAACTATGGCAAGAACTCAATCATCAGGTCAGTCCACGATCCTTCAGGTGGCTGCACAGGCAGGTCTATCTATCGCTACAGTGAGCCGGGTGCTCAATGGCGGCAAGTATGTTTCCGACAGTACCCGTGAAAAGGTATTAAAAGCAGCGCAGGAATTAAATTATCAGCCAAACTACATGGCCCGCCAGCTGCACGGGCATGACTCCTTTGTTGTGGGGGCCGTACTGGGGCTGGAGTTTGGCACCATTTCACCGTTTGCCCTGAAAGTGTATGAAGCGCTGAAAATCGAGCTGGAGCGTCAGGGTTACCGGGTTTCACGGGTAAAGTTTTCCCCTGACGGGGAGGTATTGACTGCTGCCAAGGCCTATGTGGGTATTGGTTTGCATCTTGATGATCCCCGTTATCGGCAGGTGCTGGCCCAGCAGGCTCCGTACATCAGTGTGGGCGATGTGCTTGAAGACCACTTCTGGGTCGCTTCCAACGATGAACACGGTGGCTACCTGGCTACTGATCATTTAATTAAAAACGGCTGTCGTACAATTTACTATGTCTGCCAGAATCACGATCATGCGGTGTCTACTGTGCGCCATCAGGGGTATCGCAGGGCATTACGCGAGAATGGTCTGGTGCCGTCTGAGGCCATAGAGATCTCGCCGGATACCGGGTTGCCAGCGCTGGATAGCTACCGACGGATTCGTGAACTGCTGGCGTTGGGTGTCAAACCAGATGCCTTTGTCGCTTTTTCTGACGTCGTTGCCACTGGTATCTCCATGGCACTTTCTGACAGCGGCTGGCGGGTACCAGACGATGTTCAGGTAGTTGGTTATGACGGTATTGATGACGAACGCTATCAATCCCTGACCACTATTCGCCAGGACATCGACAGTATTGCGGTACAGACGGCTGAGCTGGTAATGGAAGCGATCAAGTCCGGCACCCCGCGCGGTTGCTGGCTGGATGTTTTTTTGCGTACTGGACAGACTACGTCGATGTTTCAGGACGCTCCCCGCTTCCCGCCCCCCGCTTCCCGCAAAAGCGTTGAACCGGGCTTAGAGCTGATGGCACTGACTGAAGCTTAAAGCCGTGTAAACAGGCTGCTTTACTCCGCTGACACTGTGTACAGGGATTGTACGGAAATCTGGCAGGGATAACGATCTGTCAGGGCATTCACTTGGGTCCTACAGCTCTGTGGTCACTTCTTAATTGTCACTTCATTTAGAAACTTTCCTCAAATAATTTCCACATTTCAGGACGCATCCCACAAACGCCTGACCGTTTCTGCTTTTGCGGGAAGCGGGAGGCTGGTAGTCTTTTTGCAATAAAAACGACGATGTATGTTTTTCAGAGCAATGACTTGCAAGGCCTGATATTGCGGCGTTGATGTTTGATGAAGCCGCAACGGGGCAGATGGTTGCCGGAAATGTGCAGGACTTGCTGGTTGTTACTGTTGATGACTTTGATGATCCTGGCCAGCAGTAACGGTGCCTTGCTGCTGCCATTATTACTGGCTTTTCGTAACCAGGTCAGGGCCAGTCCAAGTCTCTTTGGTGTGCCAAGTCCCTGCCAGTACATGGTGCCAAGGCTGACCTGAGATGGGGCATGGCCCAGCATCGCTGCCCGGTAAAAGCACTCGTATGCCCTGGGTAGGTTCCGGCTGGTATCCCGGCCTTTTTGCAGCATTCTGCCCAGGGTGTACAGCCCCTGAACGTCCTCCTGTGCCGAGGCTTTATTGAGCCAGAGCAATGCTTTCTGCGGGTCTTTGTCGGTGCCGATGCCGCGCAGGTGCATTCGGCCGAGCAGGCCCTGGGCGATGGCATCGCCCTGTTTTGCCGCACGCTGGCAAAGTGTCAGTGCCATGGCCGGGTCTTGTTTTGTACCTTTGCCTTCAAGATGCAGCCTGGCCAACTCCCGCAGGGCAGCACCATCGTCGCGACGGGCGGCCTTGCGTAACCAGCTCATGGCCAGAGGCCGGTTTTTTCGCGTGCCTTCGCCGTTGAGGTAAATGATTCCCAGCCTGCCTTGCGCTGACACCAGGCCCGAAATAGCTGCCTGACGGTAGCATTTCAATGCCTTGGGTATATCCTTCGCGACGCCTTCACCGTTGAAATACATGGTGGCCAGCAGGTTCAGTACCTGTGCGTCGTTTATGTCTGAGTTCTTGGCCATGGAGAGCAGGGCATCAGAGAGGTTTTCCAGAATGTCCCCGGGGTTCCCGGCCGCGGTTCTCAGCGCTGTCAGCAGTTTATCCGTCAACTGTCCTTCTTTCAGGCAGCGCACGGCGAGGCGTTTGTAAGTCGCCTCGGGCTCCCGATGCAGATACTTCCTGATGCCCTTAGGGATTTCTGTCACGGGTGGGCCTTGCAGACAGGCTCTGCACGGCTCTTCCTGGCGCGTGTTGCTGGCCACGAGAAAACAGTGCAGGGTCAGGAACAGGGCTGCTTTCGGGTCTTTGTTGTCCAGATACAGGCTGACCAGCCAACGCATGGCGAAGATGTGTCTTTGTACCGCTGCCTTGCCAAACCATGACAGCGCCTTGCTGCGGTCCACACTGGTGCCCTTGCCGTGCAGATACATCCATGCCAGGGCACACTGGGCCTCAACATCACCCTGTTCGGCCGCTTTGTGAAACCAGGGCAGGGCGTCGATAAAGCCCTGCTCTGTTCCACTATCCAGGTACAGGTTGGCCAAGTCTTTCTGGGCAGAGACGAAACCCTGCACGGCAACTCCATGCAGCCACTGTTTTGATCTTGGTTCACTGTTAGCGGTGAGCTCGAGCTCACCGTCAGGATGGCCCGGGCGTTGTTGGCCGCAGTTATAGCCCTGCCGGGCTGATTTGGTAAACCAGTCGATGGCTTCCTGAGTGTTTCCGGTGGTATTTTTGTCTTTCGATAGCATCTGGTCCACGTAGGACTGAGCCAGTGGGAACCCTTGACGCGCCGACTGAATAAAATAGGCCAGAGCTTTGGCAGCATTTTTTTCTACGCCCACACCAAACAGCAACATTTCCCCAAGATTGCATTGTGACTTTGCCAGCCATTGCCCCTGATTGGCGGCGGCAGAAAACCAGCTTACAGCTTCATGCAGGTTTTTGGCGGTTCCTTTGCCGTGCAAATAGCACAGGGCAAGGTTGTCCTGGGCGCAGGAGAGTCCCTGGTTAGCGGCCTGCTGGAACCAGTATTTGGCCTGCGCCTGATCCCGCCCGGTGCCTTCACCGTTGGCAAGCATGTAAGCGAGGTTTGCCTGAGAGGCAGCGCAGCCTCGCTGTGCCGCTTCCTGGAAAAGATTCAGGGCTTTGGCCAGGTCTTTTGTGGTGCCTTCACCACGTTTGTGCAGCCAGCCCAAGTGGCCGATAGCTGGGGCAAAGCCCCGGGTTGCCGCTTTGGTAAACCATTTGCAGGCCTCAATGGGATTTTTCTCGACCCCATCACCATTGAGGTAATGCAAGCCGAGCAAGCTTTCAGCTTCTGCCGAGGCTGCCCCGTGTTCGGCCAGATGCACAGCAACTGAAACCTGGCCATTTTTGGCACTTTCGCACATCACGGTGTTCAAGAAGTGGTCGCGGGCTGGGGCAAAGCCCCGGGTCGCGGCCCTGTTAAACCATTTGCAGGCCTCGATGGGATTTT